>NZ_JAMYUP010000016.1:0-142878 GCF_040323155.1 Mesorhizobium sp. M0060 | reverse complement strand
CCCCCAACACCAACGGGGGGGCGGGGCCCCCCCCCTCCCACACCCACCCCCCAAAAACCAAACCGCCCCCAAATATTTTTTCCCCGGCCCCCCCAACCCCGGGGCGGGGGGGCCGCCCCCCCCCCCCGCGTCTTCCACCGGACCACATTTCAGGGCTTGATACGATTATGGACACGACAGCCCAACACGAAATGGCGAAGGAAGCGCCTTTGTCTTCCGGGCCGCGCCTGACCCTGTCCGGCATCAGCAAAAGCTTTCCCGGCGTGCGCGCGCTGCATGATGTCAGCCTGGCGCTCTATCCCGGCCAAGTGACCGCGTTGATCGGCGAGAACGGCGCCGGCAAGTCGACGCTGGTCAAGATCATGACCGGCATCTACCAGCCCGATGCGGGCACCATCAGCATCGACGGCCAGCCCGTCGCCTTGCCCAGCGCCCATGCCGCCTTCGGGCACGGCATCACCGCCATCCATCAGGAAACAGTGCTGTTCGACGATCTGACAGTGGCTGAAAACATCTTTCTCGGCCATGCGCCGCGCACCCGTTTCAAGACCATCGACTGGCGCACGATGCGCAAGAATGCCCGCGAGGTGCTGGATACGATGGGCGCCGGCCATATCGACGCCGACGCCAGGCTGAAGGACCTCGGCATCGCCAACAAGCATCTCGTGGCGGTTGCCCGCGCCATGTCGATCGACGCGCGGATCGTCATCATGGACGAGCCGACGGCAGCGCTTTCGATGAAGGAGATCGAAGAGCTTTTCCTGCTGATCGAATTCCTCAAGAGCGACGGCAAGGCGATCCTGTTCATCAGCCACAAATTCGATGAGATCTACCGTATCGCCGACCGCTATACCGTGTTCCGCGATGGCGAGATGGTCGGCGAAGGCCTGATCAAGGACGCCGGCCAGAGCCAGATCGTGCGCATGATGGTCGGCCGCGCCGTCGATCACATCTTCCCGCAGCGCAAGGCGGAGATCGGCGCGCCGGTGCTTGCCGTCTCCGGCCTGTCGCACCCGACCGAGTTCGACGATATCGGCTTCGAGCTGCACAGAGGCGAGATCCTCGGCTTCTACGGCCTTGTCGGCGCCGGGCGCAGCGAGGTGATGCAGGCGATATCAGGCATCACCCGCACCAGCCGCGGCACGATCGCGCTGGAGGGCAAGGCGATCGCGCCGAAATCGGCGGCGGATTCGATCGATGCCGGCATCGTTTACGTGCCGGAGGAGCGCGGCAAGCAAGGCGTGGTGATCGGCTTGCCGATCTTCCAGAATGTCTCGCTGCCCTCGCTCAAGCGCACCTCCAAGTCAGGCATGTTGCGGCTGGCGGAGGAATTCGCGCTCGCCCGCTCCTACACCGAGCGGCTCGACCTGCGCGCCTCCTCGCTCAGCCAGGACGTCGGCACGCTGTCGGGCGGCAACCAGCAGAAGATCGTCATCGCCAAATGGCTGGCGACCGCGCCCAAGGTGATTATTTTGGACGAGCCGACCAAGGGCATCGACATCGGCTCAAAGGCAGCCGTGCACGGCTTCATGGCCGAACTCGTCGCGCAGGGCCTGTCGGTGATCATGGTGTCGTCCGAACTGCCGGAAATCCTCGGCATGTCCGACCGCGTCGTCGTCATGCGAGAGGGCCGCATTGCCGCGGTCTACGACAACAAGGGCCTCGACGCAGAAACGCTGGTCAGGACGGCAGCGGGGATCGCGGCATGAAGGCATTTCTCAGATATCGCGAGGTCTGGCTGCTCGCGGCAATCGCCGTGCTGATCGGGCTGATCTCGATGCGTTTTCCGGGCTTTGCCGCTCCCGGCAATCTGCGCCAGGTGTTCAACGACACCTCAATCCTGATGATCCTGGCGCTCGGCCAGATGGTTGTCATCCTGACCCGCTCGATCGACCTGTCGATGGCATCCAATCTCTGCTTCACCGGCATGGTGGTGGCGATGCTGAACGCCGCGCATCCGGCAATCCCGATCCCGCTGCTGATCGTCGCGGCACTTCTTGTCGGGCTGGTGCTCGGCGCCCTCAATGGCCTGCTGGTGTGGCGGCTGAACATTCCCTCGATCGTGGTGACGCTTGGCACGCTTACCATCTACCGGGGCGCCACCTTCGTCATATCAGGCGGCGCCTGGGTCAATGCCGACCAGATGAGCCCTGAGTTCATCGGCCTGCAGCGCGCGGCATTCCTCGGCATACCGATCCTGTCATGGATCGCCCTGCTGGTCATCGCCCTGTTCTTCCTCGTGATGACACGCACCGCGCTCGGCCGCTCGATCTACGCCATCGGCGTCAACCCGACCGCATCGGTCTATGCCGGCATCGATGTCGGCCGGACGAAATTCATCGTCTTCTGCATCTCGGGGATGATCGGCGGCCTCTGCGGTTATCTCTGGATTTCGCGCTACGTCATCGCCTCGGTCGAGGTCGCCAACGGCTATGAGCTCAACATCATCGCCGCCTGCGTCATCGGCGGCATCTCGATCGCCGGCGGCATCGGCTCGGTCGGCGGCGCGGTGCTCGGCGCGCTGTTCCTCGGCATCATCTCCAACGCGCTGCCGGTGATCAACATCTCGCCCTTCTGGCAGATGGCGATTTCGGGCAGCGCCATCATCCTGGCGGTGGTGCTCAACGCGCGCGGCGAGCGCCGGCAGGGCCGCATCATCCTCAAGAAGGCGGAAGCGGCATGACCGATACCCCTGCCCCACGCCATATTCCCGACCGGCTCGACAAGCCGCTGACGTCGGCGATCTTCTCATGGGAGGCGCTGCTGGTCGTCGTGGCGGTTGCCATCTTTGCCGTCAACAGCTTTGCCTCGCCCTACTTCCTCGACGCGTGGTCGCTGTCGGACCTGACCTTCAACTTCACCGAAAAGGCGCTGATCGCGCTGGCCATGGCGCTGCTGATCATTTCCGGCGAGATCGACCTGTCGGTCGCCGCGATCATCGCGCTGGCCTCGACGATGATGGGCATGGCGGTGCAGGCCGGCGCCGGCACGCCGACCCTGGTGGCAATCGGCATCGTCGTCGGGCTCGGCTGCGGCGCCTTCAACGGGCTGCTCGTCACCAGGCTGGGCTTGCCGTCGATCGTCGTCACCATTGGCACGATGAGCCTGTTTCGCGGCATCGCGTTCATCATTCTCGGCGACCAGGCCTACAAGGGCTATCCCTCGAGTTTCGCCTTCTTCGGCCAGGGCTATGTCTGGTGGGTGGTGTCGTTCGAACTGACGCTTTTCCTGATCGCAGCAGTCGTCTACTGGTTCCTTCTGCACCGGACGAGCTTCGGCCGTCGGGTCTTTGCCATCGGCAACAACCCGGTCGCGGCGCAGTTTTCCGGCGTGCGCGTCGGCCGCATCAAATTCATCCTGTTTTGCCTGACCGGCTTGATGGCGGGCATCGCCTCGGTGCTGATCACCTCGCGGCTCGGCTCGACCCGGCCGTCGATCGCGCAAGGATACGAGCTGGAAGTCATCACCATGGTGGTGCTCGGCGGCGTCAGCATCCTCGGCGGCGCAGGCAGCATTCTGGGCGTCGTGCTCGCCGCCTTCATCATGGGGCTGGTGACCTTCGGCCTTGGCCTGCTCAACGTGCCGGGGATCGTCATGTCGATCTTCATCGGCCTGTTGCTGATCATCGTCATCGCGCTGCCCATCCTGTGGCGGCGCGTGCGGCGAGAGCGCTTTGCCTAGATCAGGCCCGACAAGAGCCAGTGGGGCAGCGCCGCTAGTGACGATGTTGCATAATGGAGTGACTGATATCCAACACGTCGCCGTCATCGATATCGGCAAAACCAACGCCAAGGTGGCGCTGGTCGATCTTGCCACATCAAGCGAAGTGGCGCTGCGCCGGGTGGCGAACGAGCCTGTTCGACAAGGCCCGTACCCGCATCACGACGTCAAGCGGTTGTGGGCGTTTATCCTCGGCAGCCTAGCCGAGATCGATCGCGAGCAGCGCATCGATGCGATATCGATCACCACCCATGGCGCAACGGGCGTGCTGGTGGACGCATCAGGCGAACTGGCGCTGCCGGTGCTCGATTATGAATTCGACGGGCCGGACGCCCTCGCCAGGGACTATGACGCGATCCGCCCGCCCTTCACCGAGACCGGAACGCCGCGCCTGCCGGTCGGCCTCAATCTCGGCGCGCAGTTGTTCTGGCAGCAGAAGCGCTTTCCGGCGGATTTCGCAAGAACCGCCGCGATCCTGATGTACCCGCAATACTGGGCCTTGCGCCTGACCGGCGTCGCCGCCAGCGAGGTAACCTCGCTCGGCTGCCACACCGATCTATGGAATCCGTGGAAAGCGGATTTCTCCTCGCTGGTCGAGCGGCTGGAATGGCGCGGCCTGATGGCGCCGGTACGGCCGGCGAAGGACCGCTTGGGCCCGATCCTGCCTGCCCTCGCCCGGCAAACCGGACTCGATCCGCAAACGCCGGTGTTCTGCGGCCTGCATGATTCCAACGCATCGCTGCTGCCGCATCTCCTGTCCGACCAACCGCCTTTCTCCGTCGTCTCGACCGGCACCTGGGTGGTGTCGATGGCCGTCGGCGGCAGCAAGGTCCTGCTCGACCCGGCGCGCGACACGCTGGTCAATGTCGACGCGCTCGGCGATCCCGTGCCGTCGGCGCGCTTCATGGGCGGCCGCGAGTTTTCCCTGCTGACCGAAGGCCAATCGGAGGACTGGACCGAAGACGATGTCGCCGCGGTGCTCGCGCGCAAGACCTCGCTGCTGCCTTCGACCCAACAGGGTTCGGGGCCGTTCCCGCATCACGCCGCCGCGTGGCTCAATGCCGAAGGTATGACCGACGGCCAGCGCTTTGCTGCCATCTCCTTCTATTTGGCGCTGATGACCGCGACGAGCCTCGATCTGATCGGCGCGGACGGTCCCACCATCGTCGAGGGGCCCTTTGCCCGCAACCGGCTGTTCACCCGCATGCTGGCGGCGGCGACGGCGTGTGGTGTCATTGCCTCCGAGGCCGCCACCGGCACCAGCATCGGCGCCGCCTTGCTGGCGTCGGACCAAGGGACGGCGCAAGACAGAGGCGAAAGGACCGAGCCACCGGCCGATCCAAGCTGGGCGAGCTACGCGCGCTCCTGGCAGGCGGCAGTCGCTGCGCAAGGCTGACCGTCGAGATCATGGCGCCCAGCGGTTCAGGCCGTTGCTAGCCGGCGTAGACCAGCCCTTGTGGATCGATCTCCGGCTTGCGGCGGGCGACTATGTCGGCGAGGAACATTCCCGAGCCGCACGCCATAGTCCAGCCGAGATGGCCGTGGCCGGTATCGAGGTAGAGATTCTCGTACCGAGCCCGGCCGATGACCGGCACCGAACTCGGCATCATCGGGCGAAGTCCAGCCCAGAGCTCGGCCTTGCTCTCGTCGAATGCCCCGGGAAAAAGCTCCTTGCCGGTCTTGAACATGGCGGCGAAATCGCTTGGCCGGTGGCTGCGGTCGAAGCCGGTGAATTCCGCGGTCGAGGAAAGCCGCAAGCGGTTGCCGAGCCTGGAATAGCCGATCAGCCGATCCTCGTCGGCGCCGCCCATGGTCGGCCCCTTGCTTTCGTCCTCCAGCGGGATGGTCGCGGTGTAACCCTTCACGGGATAGACCGGCAGGTCGATGCCGTAGCGGCGGCCGAGCAGGCCACTCTCCGGCCCCATCGAGATCACCACCGCATCGCCGGTCACCGGGCCGGCCGAGGTCATGACCGCGCGCACTCGGTCGCCCTCGATATCGAGGCCTTCGACAGTGGTGCCGTAGAGGAATTGGACGCCGAGTTTTTCGGCGGCATAGGCAGCGAGGTTCCGCGTGAACTGCCTGGAGTCGCCGGTCTGGTCGATCGGCGAATAAACGCCGCCGGCTATTTTGTCCTTGGCGCCGGCAAGGCCGGGCTCAAGCTCGACCAGCCGGTCGCGGCCGACGATCTCGATCGGCAGGCCATGTTCGGCGAGATAGCGGTAATTGTCGGTGCCGGTATCGAAACTCTGCTGCGAGCGGAAGAAATACAGAATGCCCTTCTTGCGTTCGTCATAGTGGATGCCGGTCTCGGCGGAGATGGCGTTGATGCAGTCGCGCGAATAAAGCGCCAGCCGCAGCTTGATCTCGGTGTTGGCATGCATGCGCTTATGCGTACACTGGCGCAGGAAACGCAGGCTCCAGGCGAAGAAATAAGGATCGAAGCGCAGCCGCACCTTGATGCCGAGATCGTGGTTGTAGAGGCCGCGCAGGAACGTCTTCAATGCGGCGGGCGAGGCCCAGGCGGTGGCGTCCCCGGGCGACACAAGGCCGGCATTCGACTGGCTGGTGCCGCGCGCCGGTGCCGGATGGCGCTCGATCACCGTCACCTCATGGCCGTCGCTGGCCAGATAATAGGCAGCCGCCGTGCCGACGACGCCGGCTCCAAGCACCGATATTTTCATGCCGCCCCCAAACGAACGCTCCACGCCCAGCCGTGAAGGCCTCAATAGCGCTTCTGCATGCGGCCGACGAGCCCTTGCGGAGAGCCCGCGCTCAGCCCAGAGCCGAATTCTTGCTGGTCAGGATGCGCTCCCAGGCAAGCGCATCGGCAACGATCTGGTCGAGGTTGTCGCGCTGCGGGGTCCAGCCGAGTTCGCCGCGCGCCAGCTCCGAATTGGCGACCACCGCCGCGGCGTCGCCCGGACGGCGTTCGCCCATCCGCACCTCGAAATCATGGCCGAAGACGCGCCGTACGCTGTCGATGACCTCGAGCACCGAATAGCCGTGGCTGTAGCCGCAATTGGCGACCAGGCTTTGCCCGCCGGCGCGCAGCCGCTGCAGGGCCAGCCGATGCGCCGCCGCCAAGTCGCTGACATGGATATAGTCGCGCATGCAGGTGCCGTCCGGCGTCGGGTAGTCGGTGCCGAACACCTGCATGAAGGGGCGCTTGCCGAGCGCCGTCTCGCAGGCGACCTTGATCAGATGCGTGGCACCCGGCGTCGATTGGCCGGTGCGGCCCTTTGGATCGGCGCCGGCGACGTTGAAATAGCGCAGCGCCGTATAGCGCAGCCCATAGGCAATGGCCGCGTCGCGCAGCATCCATTCGCTCATCAGCTTGGACAGACCGTAGGGCGATTCCGGCGCAAGCCGGGCATCCTCGCGCACTGGCTCCAACCCGGCGCCGCCATAGACCGCGGCGGTCGAGGAAAAGATGAAATTAGGCACGCCTTCGCGCACCGCGGTTTCGATCAGGGTGCGCGTCTTGCAGGTGTTGTTCTCGTAATAGGCGAGCGGATCGGCAACCGATTCGGGGACCACGATCGAGCCGGCGAAATGGATGATCGCGTCGACCTTATTGTCGCGAATGATCGAGGCGACCAATTCCTTGTCGGCGACGTCGCCGACGACGAGCTTTGCTTCCGGAGCCACCGCCCATTCAAAGCCGGTCGAAAGCCTGTCGAGGACGACGACGCTGTCGCCTGTGTCCAGCAACTCCCAGACCATATGGCTGCCGATATAGCCGGCACCGCCTGTCACCAAAACCGTCATCCGCATCCTCGCTATTCATGATTTATCGGAACTGTCTCAATCGTCGCCGTACTGGAAAACCTGCCGCCAGGCCATTACAATCTGCGGTAACCAGTCTCATTGGCGCGTGGCATTGTCCTGAAACAAGATTGATCCACATCGAGGGAATAGGCCACGTTCCGTGGTCGTTAGGAACAGGCTTGGGGCGTGGCATTTTGACCAAAAGGGCCCGGTGGACGCCGAATAGGCCAATGACTATGATCCCGCGCAAAATTGGGAAGGCGACATGAATTATCAGCGGTTTTTCGAGGAAGCGATCGACCAGCTCCATGCAGAGCGTCGCTACCGCGTCTTCGCCGACCTTGAGCGTATCGTGGGGAAATTCCCGCGCGCCATCTGGCGCGCCAATGGCCGCGCCGAAGAAATCACCGTCTGGTGCTCCAACGATTATCTCGGCATGGGCCAGCATCCCGACGTCATTGCCGCGTTCCAGAAGGCGGCAGGCAAGATGGGGTCGGGGGCCGGCGGCACCCGCAACATTTCCGGCACCAGCAACCCGCTGGTCGAGCTCGAACTGGAGCTTGCCGACCTGCACGACAAGGAGGCCGCGCTGGTCTTCACTTCCGGCTTCGTTTCCAACGAGGCGTCGATCTCGACCATTGCGAAGCTGCTTCCCAATTGCCTGATCATCTCGGACGAGCTTAACCACGCTTCGATGATCGAGGGCGTGCGGCGCTCGGGCGCCGAGAAGAAGATCTTCCGCCATAACGACGTCGCGCATCTCGAAAGCCTGCTGCAGGCGGCCGGCCGCGAGCGTGCCAAGCTGATCGTCTTCGAGAGCGTCTATTCGATGGATGGCGACATCGCGCCGATCAAGCAGATCGTCGATCTCGCCGAGCGTTACAATGCCATGACCTATATCGACGAGGTCCATGCCGTCGGCATGTACGGGCCGCGCGGCGGCGGCATCACCGAGCGCGAAGGGCTGGCCGACCGCATCGATATCATCGAGGGCACGCTGGCCAAGGCGTTCGGCACGCTTGGCGGCTACATTACCGGCACCAGTGCCGTGATCGACGCCGTGCGCTCCTATGCGCCGGGCTTCATCTTCACCACGGCGCTGCCGCCGGCTGTCGCCGCCGCGGCGACCACCTCGATCCGGCATCTCAAGCGCTCGCAGGCCGAGCGCGACGCGCAGTTGCGTCAGGCGACGCGGACCAAGGAAGTGCTTGGCGCGGCCGGCCTGCCGGTGATGGAATCGCCTACCCACATCGTGCCGCTGCTGGTCGGCGATCCCGAGCTCTGCAAGATGGCCAGCGACCGCCTGCTCGGCGTACACGGCATCTATATCCAGCCGATCAACTACCCGACGGTGCCGCGCGGCACCGAGCGGCTGCGCATCACGCCGACACCGTTCCATTCGGACGCGCTGATCGCGTCCCTGCAGGACGCGCTGGTCGAGACGTGGGACGCGTTGGGGATTCCCTACGCTTCTGCCGGCCGGCCTTCGGTGGCCAAGAGCGACCGCGTCATCCCGCTGCTGGTGCCGAAGTCGGGCGGGTGAAAACCCGTTTGAAACTCTGCTCAGACAACCATTCGGTCGCCGGAGCGAAGTCGCTCAGACAGCCTTCATCCATTTCGCCAGCCTATGTGCCGCTTCCTCGAGCTGGTCGAGACGGCGATGGAAGCATAGCCTGAGAAAGGATTCGCCGCCGGGGCCGAAGGCGGTGCCGGGGGCCAGGCCGACATTGGCGCGGTCGACCATGTCGAAGGCGGCAGCGCGGGAATCGGTGATGCCGTCGACAGCAAAGAACAGGTAGAACGCGCCCTGCGGCACGGTGAACCGCGCCCTGCCGGTTTCGGCGAGAATGCCGCAGACCAGGTCGCGCGCCGCCCTCGCCCGCTCCACCTGCTCGACGATGAAGGCGTCGCCCTCATCGAGGGCAACGACGGCGCCGCGCTGCATGAACTGGGCAACGCCGGAAGTCGAATACTGGACCAGGTTCTCGAACACCTGCTGCAAGGCGGGATGGATCTTGATCCAGCCGATGCGCCATCCGGTCATCGCCCAGTTCTTGGAAAAGGAATTGACGAACAGGATGCGGTCCTCATCGGCCATGATGTCGATGAAGGAGGGCGCGCGGCCGTGGCCGTAATGAAACAGCGAATAGATCTCGTCGGCGATGATCCACAGGCCCCTTTCGCGGGCAAGGTCGAGGATAGCCTGCAGCGTCTCCTTGTCGGCGGTCCAGCCGGTCGGGTTGGACGGCGTGTTGACGAACAGCGCCTTGGTGCGTGGCGTTATCGCCGCTGCGATCTTGTCGACATCGCAAGACCAGCCATTGTCCGACTGGTCGAGCGTGACCGCGATTGGAACGGCGCCCGCGACCCCGGCGGCGGCGGCGAAATTCGGCCATGCCGGCGACAGATAGACGAGTTCGTCGCCCTTGCCGGCCACCGCATCGATGGCCATCTGGATGGCATGCATGCCGGAGCCGGTGACGATGAATTCCTCGTCGGCGAAAGTCTTGCCGAAATGCCTGGTGTAGTAGCGGGCGAGCGCTTGCCTGAGTTCAGGAATGCCCCTCTGCCAGGTGTAGAAGGTTTCACCGCCAGCCATCGCCTTGGCGGCGGCATCGGTGATGAAGGCAGGCGTCGGCAGGTCGCCCTCGCCGGCCCAGAGTGGGATCATGCCGTCGCGGCCGCGACCGCGGTTCATGACGGCGACAATGCCGCTTTCAGGCGCCGCCCGAGCTTCGGCGCGCAGGGTATCGATCAGGGTCATGGATAGGTCCGTTTTCGTTTGCTCGACTGCTAGCGTGTTTCAGGGCGGACGAAAACAGAAAACCCCGGCCGCCAGCGACCGGGGTTTTGGTCCAGAAAGTTTCTCGCAGGCGCTATTTTCTGGCGAGGAGATCGCGAATTTCGGTGAGCAGCGCGATGTCGGCTGGCGGCGGAGCGGCCGGGGCAGCCGGTTTTTCACGCTCCAGCCGCTGGCGCAGATTGTTCACCGCCTTGATCATCAGGAAGATGATGAAGGCGAGGATAAGGAAGTTCAGCGCCACGGTGATGAAGCTGCCATAGGCGAAGACAGCGCCTTGTTTCTTTGCATCAGCCAGCGAGGTTGCATTCACCGCAGAAGACAGCGGTATGAAGTAGTTGTTGAAATCCAGCCCCCCGAAGATCGCGCCAACAATCGGCATGATGATGTCATCGACCAGCGAGGTGACGATCTTGCTGAAGGCAGCGCCGATGATGACGGCGACGGCCAGGTCCATCACATTGCCCCTGGAAATGAATTCCTGAAACTCTTTCAGCATTCGACCCTCCTTGTCCTGACCGGCCGTGCTGCCGTCCACGCCCTCGGCATCGACCGGCGGGCAGAATAGCAAAAACCTGCGGTTGCGACAGGAGCAAAAGCCGATTTCAGCCGGTCACGATTGCCCGACGCAGCCGATATAATACGCCGAAAGCGGCGATGGACTTGATTGCCAAGCTGTGATTGCGTCTGCAGGGCCGGATGAAAAAGTCGGCGCAGGGAGGAAGTTCGAGCCGTGCAGGGCTGGTTCATCGTCATCATCGCGATCGCCTATGTGACGTTGCTGTTTGCCATCGCCAGCCTGGGCGATCGGCGCTCGACGTCATCGGGGCCCGGCCGCGCCCGGCCCTTCATCTATGCGCTCAGTCTCGCCATCTACTGCACCTCCTGGACCTTCTTCGGCTCGGTCGGGCTGTCCTCCGAACGCGGCCTCGAATTCCTCGGCATCTATATCGGCCCGGTTCTGGTGTTCGTGTTCGGCTTTCCGCTGCTGCAGCGCATCGTCAGGCTGGCCAAGACCGAGAAGATCACCTCGATCGCCGACTTCCTCGGCGCCCGTTACGGCAAGAGCTTCGCTGTCGCGGCGATCGCCACGCTGATCGCCACCATCGGCGCGGTGCCCTATATCGCGCTGCAATTGAAGGCGATCTCCGGCTCGGTCAGCCTGATGGTCGAGCACTATACCGGTTCGCCGCCGTCGTTCGATCCGTTCGTCAGCGACATCTCGCTGGTCGTTGCCATGCTGCTGGCGCTGTTTGCGGTGCTGTTCGGCACGCGTCACGCCGACGCCACCGAGCACCAGGACGGGCTGGTGCTTGCTGTGGCGGTCGAAACCGTGGTCAAGCTCGCCGCCTTCCTGGCGATCGGCCTGATGGTCACGTTTCTGATCTTCGGCGGGCCAGGCGATATGTTCGACCGGCTCGCCGAAAACACGCAGGTGCGCCAGGCGATGGGCTACAACACCTCGCTCGCCACCTGGCTGGTGCTGACATGCCTGAGCGGCTTTGCCATCATCATGCTGCCGCGCCAGTTCTACGTCACCATCGTCGAGAACCGCAGCGAGGCCGAGTTGCGCACCGCGACATGGGTGTTTCCGCTCTATCTGGTAGCGATCAATCTGTTCGTGCTGCCGATCGCGCTGGCCGGCCTGACGCTGGTCGGCACGAGAACCAGCAGCGACCTCTACGTTCTGTCGCTGCCGCTGTTCAGCGGCCACGACGTGCTGGCCATGGCGGCCTTCATCGGCGGCCTGTCGGCGGCGACCGCAATGGTGATCGTCGAAAGCGTCGCGCTGTCGATCATGATCTCCAACGATCTGATTATTCCGCTGTTCGTGCGGCGACTGCTGCGGACCACGACCTCCGAGAACGAGGACTGGTCGACGCTCATCCTCAATGTGCGACGGGCGGCGATCTTCATCATGCTGTTCATCGCCTTCCTCTACTACCGCGAGAGCACCAACAACGCGCGGCTGTCCTCGATCGGCCTGATGTCGTTCGCGGCGATCGCGCAGTTTGCGCCGGCATTGGTCGGCGGGCTCATCTGGCGCGGCGCCAATGGAAGGGGAGCCGCGCTCGGCATGGTCGCCGGCATCGTCGTCTGGAGCTACACGCTGCTGCTTCCCTCGCTCGTCGCGCCGGATACCGGCATCCTCGTCCACGGCCTGTTCGGCTTCGAAGCGTTGCGGCCGCAGGCTCTGTTCGGCACCGTCGCCGAGCCACTGAACCATGGCGTGCTTTGGAGCCTGTCGATCAACACGCTGTTTTTTGTGTTCGGCTCGCTGTCGCGGGCGTCGGTGCCGCTGGAACGCATCCAGGCATCGATCTTCGTGCCGCGCGAGGCGGGGCCGTTGCCGAGCCTGCGCCGCTTCCGCACCACCATTACCGTCAACGACCTCAAGGACACCATCGCGCGCTATCTCGGTGTCGAACGCACCGAGCGGTCCTTCCAGTCATTCGAGAAAAGCAGCGGCACTTCACTGCACGGCAACGAACAGGCCAGCATGGATGTCATCCGCTTCTCCGAGCAGCTTCTGGCCAGCGCCGTCGGCTCCTCTTCAGCGCGGCTGATCCTGTCGCTGCTGCTGCGCCGCAACGACCGCGAATCCAAGGACGCCTTCCGCCTGCTCGACGATGCCACCGAGGCGCTGCAGCACAATCGCGACCTGCTGCAGATCGCGCTCGACCAGATGGAACAGGGCATCACCGTCTTCGACAGGGATTTCCGCCTGATCTGCTGGAACCGACAATATCGGGCGCTGTTCGACCTGCCCGACGAGATGGGCCAGGTCGGCGTCTCGCTCGACCGCATCCTGCGCCATCTCGCCGAGCGCGGCGACATACCGGCCGACCAACGCGTCACCATGCTCAACCGCCTGACCAGCTTCGTCAGCCCGTGGCAGATGGAACTGAAGACCAGCGGCCGCATCCTCGAATTGCGCTCCAATCCGATGCCGGACGGCGGCATCGTCGCCACCTATGCCGACATTTCCGGACGCGTCGAGCAGGATTTGGCGCTGAAGCGCGCCAATGAATCGCTGGAGCAGCGAGTGAAGAACCGCACCGCCGAGCTCACCCGCGTCAACGAGGAGCTGGCGCAGGCGCAGATGCTGGCCGAGGAGGCCAATCTCGGCAAGACGCGCTTCCTTGCCGCCGCCGGCCACGACATCCTGCAGCCGCTGAACGCCGCCCGCCTCTATTGCTCGTCGCTGATCGAAAAGACCGGCAAGGGACCCGCCGGCAAGGCGGCGATGAACATCGAATCGTCGCTGGAATCGGTCGAGACGATCCTCGGCGCGGTGCTCGACATTTCGCGCCTCGATGCCGGCGCGATGAAGCCGGACGACACGAGCTTCGGCCTCGACGGGCTGCTGCGCCAGATCGGCAACGACTTCCGGCCGCTTGCTGCCGAAAAGAAGCTCGAACTCTCGATCATGCCGTCGTCGCTCAGCGTGATGACGGACCGCAATCTGCTGCGCCGCCTGATCCAGAACCTGATCTCCAACGCCATCAAGTACACGCGCCATGGTCGCATCCTGGTCGGCGTGCGGCGGCGCGGCGAACTGGCCGAAATACAGGTGATCGACACCGGCATCGGCATTGCCGGCGACAAGCTCAACACCGTGTTTCGCGAATTCACCCGGCTCGACGAGGGTGTGCGCGAGGCGGAAGGCCTTGGCCTGGGGCTCTCCATCGTCGACCGCATCGCTCGCGTCCTGCGCCTCGAAATCCGGATCTTCTCCAACCCCGGCAAGGGCACGCGCTTTTCGGTCCTGCTGCCGGTGGCGGCCGCGCAGGCACCGCGGCGCGAGGCCGAGGCGAAGGCGCCTGGCCGCGCCACGGCCTCGCTTGCCGGGCTCAATGTGCTCTGCATCGACAACGACGCCCGCATTCTCGACGGCATGCGGCTGCTGCTCGAGGGCTGGGGCTGCAGCGTCGACACGCTTTCCGGTTCGGAGGATCTCGAGAGTTCCGGCATGCATCGGCCGGACATCGTGCTTGCCGACTATCATCTCGACGGCAAGACCGGCCTCGAATTGATCGCCCAGTTGCGTGCGATCCATGGCGAGGACCTGCCGGCCGTGCTGGTCACCGCCGACCGCTCCAGCGAGGTTCGCGCCGCTGCCGGCAGGCTCGACGTGCCTGTGATCAGCAAACCGCTGAAACCGGCGATGCTGCGCTCGATGATGGCCAGGGTCAGGCCGCTGGCGCCGGCGGCCGAGTAGGAAGTACTCTTTTTGACCATGATCTTGTCCGAAAACCGGTTCCCACTTTCCGGGATCATAGTCTATCCGGCCGCCTGAACCGGGTCGCTGCCGATCTTAGACAGCAGGATCACCGCCTGGGTGCGGCTGTCGACGCCAAGCTTCTGCAGGATGGCCGAGACATGCGCTTTGATTGTCGCTTCGGAGACGCCGAGCTCATAAGCGATCTGCTTGTTGAGCAGCCCTTCCGCCAGCATGCCGAGCACGCGCGTCTGCTGCGGGGTCAGCGCCTGCAGCCGCTTGATCAGGTCGGAAATCTCGGGATCGCGCTCGACGCCGAGATCGATGCCGGTGGGCGCGGCGATATCGCCGGCAAGCACCGACTGCACGGCACTGCGGATCTCCTCCATACTGGCCGATTTGGAGATGAAGCCAGAGGCGCCGAGGTCGAGCGCACGCCGGATCGTCACCGGATCGTCATGCGCCGAGACCACCATCATCGGCACCGCCGGATGGATGCCGCGTAGTGAGATCAGGCCGGAAAGACCGCTTGCGCCCGGCATCGACAGGTCGAGCAGGACCAGATCGACATCCTCATTGGCCAGGACCAGCGCCTTGGCGCTTTCGAAATCGCCGGCTTCGTGTATGGCGGCAACATTGCCGATGCCGGCGAGTGCCTCCCTCAATGCACCGCGAAAAAGCGGGTGATCGTCGGCAATGACGAATGTGTAGCCCAACAGTAGTATTCCTCCCCGAATCCCATAGGCGATTTCCGCCTTACGGGACCTGAACTTATGCGGCGACGCCAGCTGTTTCGAGCGGCATGCCGTAGGCGATTCCAGGTCCTCAGGTCTTTTGCGAATTGAGCTTGGCGCCGTCGTCGTCCTTGTCCATGTCCTTGACGATATCCATGAAGCTGCGCAGGAAGCGCTCCATGTAGCCCATCGTCTTGTTGAAATCCTCCTCGCTGGGCAAAGTCGATTCGAAACGGGCGGCAAGCGAATTTTCGAGCTTGGCGACGCGCTCGTCGAGCGCCTTCACCGAACTTTGCAGCCGGTCGACCTCGCCCTGGAAGGCGGCGCGCTCGTCGGCCGCCATCTTGCAGACGAGCTGGCCGGAACGCTCCTCGCAGAGCGACATGGCGCCGGTCTGCGTATCCATACGGACATAGCCATTGGCCGACTTTTCCAGCCGGTAGCGGTCGGTTTCCTCGGAAAAGGCCGATGCCGCGACGAGCGAGACCAGTGCTGCGGGGATCAAGATTTGGTGCAGACGCATGTTTTCCTCCATGAGCCATTCGGCGCAATCTATCACAGTTTGCGCCCGAAATGGGGAAGAACTCTGGCCTGCCCTTCCCCGCATGGTCTGTTCGGACTATAGCGCAACCATGTCCGAGATCATCTACAAGATAGTTCCCGAGGCGCTGTGGCGCGAGGCTGAAAGAGAAGGCCGCTTCACCGGCGCGCCGATCGACGTCGCCGATGGGTTCATCCATTTTTCCACCGCCGGGCAGGTTCGGGAAACGGCAGCCAAACATTTCGCCGGCCAAAGCGGGTTGCTCCTGGTCGCCATCGATGGAGCGCGCCTCGGCGATGCGCTGAAATATGAGGTCTCGCGGGGCGGCGCCTTGTTCCCGCATCTCTACGGCCCGCTCGATCTCGAGGCGGTCGTTTCGGTGCATGCATTGCCGCTCGGCGCCGACGGCCGGCATGAATTCCCGGCGCTGGAGGCCGAATGAGCGCGTTCGAACGGATCGGCCAAAAACTGCTGTTCACGCTCGATCCCGAAACCGCGCATGGGCTGTCGATTGCCGCGCTTAGATGCGGCCTGCCGGTCTCCGGTCGTCCGCCAAAGGACGAGAGGCTGAAAGTCAGCGTCTGCGGGCTCGATTTCCCGAACCCGCTCGGCATGGCCGCCGGCTACGACAAGAATGCCGAAGTGCCGGACGCGCTGCTCGGCCTCGGCTTCGGTTTCGCCGAGGTCGGCACGATCACGCCGCTGCCGCAGGCCGGCAATCCGAAGCCGCGCATTTTCCGGGTGACTTCGGACGAGGCGGTGATCAACCGGCTGGGCTTCAACAATGAGGGCCACGACGCCGCCGAAAGGCGCCTTGCCGCCCGCACGGGCCGCGCCGGCATCGTCGGCGTCAACATCGGCGCCAACAAGGACAGCGCCGATCGTATCGGCGACTATGAACGCGGCGTGACCCGGTTTGCCCGATACGCCAGCTATCTGACGGTCAATATCTCCTCGCCGAACACGCCGGGCCTGCGCAACATGCAGGCGCGCGAGCAGCTCGGCGAACTCCTGTCGCGTGTCATGGCAGCGCGTGCGGTGGCATCCGCAAAACCGGCCGTCTTCCTCAAGATCGCGCCGGACCTGGTCGAGGCCGAACTGGAAGACATCGCCGCCGAGATCGCCGACAAGCGAGTTGACGGCGTCATCGTCTCCAACACCACGATTGCGCGAGCCGGCCTGCGCAGCGCTGGCCTTTCCGGCGAGGCGGGCGGACTTTCGGGAAAACCCTTGTTCGAACGCTCGACCATGGTGCTGGCAAGGATGCGAAAACTGCTTGGCCCGGACCCCGCCATCATCGGCGTCGGCGGCGTCGATTCCACCGAGACGGCACTGGAAAAGATCCGTGCCGGCGCCGATCTCGTGCAGCTCTATACCGGCATGATCTATGCCGGGCCTGCGCTGCCGGGCCGTATTCTTTCCGGCATGGTCCGTTTCATGGACAGTCAAGGGCTGAAGTCGCTGCGCGAGCTTCGCGACAATCGCCTCGATCAATGGGCGGCGAAACCGCTTTAGGATCAGCTAAAGGCCGTGCGCACCCGCAGCCGCAATATGGCGAGCAGGCTGAAGCCGCGCACCAGCAGGAACACGTGCAGCGCCGCCCACAGGCCATGATTGCCGAAGGCCGGCGCCAGGATCAGCAGCGCGGCGCTGAACGCCAGGAATGATAGCAGCATCATGTTACGCATGTCGCTCGACCAGGTCGCGCCGATGAACACCCCGTCCATCTCGAAGGCCAACACGCCGCTGAGCGCGGTGAACGCCGCCCAAGGCAGGTAGATGTCGGCGATGGCGCGGACGTCTGTTGACGTCGTGATCAGGGCGATCAGATCGGTGCCTTCCAGCAGGAACACAAGCGTCGCCACGCCTGCCAGGCCGAGCCCCCAGAGCAGCGTCAGCCGCACCGCTTGGTCAAACGCCACGGCAGCACGGGCGCCGATGGCGCGCCCGGCGAGCTGTTCGGCAGCGGTGGCGAAACCATCGAGGAAATAGCCGGCAACCAGGAAGAGGTTCATCAGCACGGCGTTGGCGGCCAGCGTCAGCGTGCCGAACTGCGCGCCCTGGCGCGTGAACAGCGCAAAAGCGGCGAGCAGCGAAAAGGAGCGGATCATGATATCGCGATTGAGCGACATCATGCGCAGGAATGCCGGCAGATCGAGCACGCGATGGCGCGCCAGCCTGGGCGCCGCCCAGAAGCGCCGGCCGACGATGGCAAGACCAAGCAGCATGGCGACGAATTCGCCGGTGAGCGTCGCCCAGGCGACGCCGGCAACGCCCCAGCCGAGCTTCAGGCCAAGCAGGAAGCAGAGCGCGATATTGATGCTGTTGAGCACCAGTTGCAGCATCAGCCCGAGCCCGCCCTCGCCGCGCCCGAGCACGTAGCCGAGGATGGCGTAGTTGATCAGCGAGAACGGTGCTGCGAGCATCCTGATGCGGATATAGACGTCCATCGCGGCGCTAACGCGCGGTTCGGCGCCTATGAACCATTGCCCGGCAGTGGAAACCAGGGGCGCAAGTGCGGCAAGCACGATGCCGGCGACGACCGCGATCAGCACGGCGCGCCAGAACACCGCCTGCTCCTCCAGTGCATCGCCGCGCCCGAAGGCCTGGGCGACGAGGCCGGTGGTGCCGGAGCGCAGGAAGTTGAAGGTCGTGAAGACGACATCGAATATCAGGGCGCCGGCCGCCAGGCCGCCGAGAAGGGCGGCGTCGCCGAACTGCCCGACCACCGCCGTGTCGACCAGACCCAGCAGCGGCGTCGTCAGATAGGCAAGCGTCATCGGCACGGCGATGGCGAGCACCGAGCGGTTGGTGACGACGAAGGCCCTGGCTTCGGTGACGTGGGCTTTGGTGGGTAAAGCCTGCTCCAAACGCGTGTTGCTCCCTGTTGCGACTTGATCGGCTAGCCGATGTGCCGCAATTTCCGGACCTCACGCAACCATCCACCACGTATGGTCAACCGAAACCCGCCTCCGGCGCACCGGCCGTCCCATGCCCTTGCAGATCGTTCATCATCCCGACTACGACGCCGGTTTCGCCGTCAACCACCGCTTCCCGATGAGCAAATATCCGCTGCTGATGGAAGCCTTGAGCGCACGCGGTCTGGCGCGGCCGGACGCCCTCAACGTGCCCGAACCGGCGCTGGGGTCCTGGCTGAAGCTTGCCCATGCGGCCGACTATGTCGACCAGGTGCTTGCCTGCGAAGTGCCGGCAAAGATCGAGCGCGAGATCGGCTTTCCCATAGGACCGCGGGTTTCGCTGAGGGCGCAGCTCGCCACGGCCGGCACGGTGCTGGCGGCGCGGCTGGCCTTGCTGAAGGGCATCGCCTGCAACACGGCCGGCGGCAGTCATCATGCGCGGCGCGCGCAAGGCGCCGGCTTCTGCACCTTCAACGACGTGGTCGTTGCCTCGCTGGTGCTGCTCGCCGAAGGTGCTGTCCAAAACATCCTGGTTGTCGACCTCGACGTGCATCAGGGCGACGGCACGGCCGACATTCTGGGCGACGAGCCGCGCGTATTGACCTTCTCCATGCATGGCGACCGCAACTACCCAGTGCGCAAGATCGCCTCCAACCTCGACATTGCCCTGCCCGACGACACCGGCGATGCAGCCTATCTGGAGCGGCTGGGCGCCATCCTGCCGGAGCTGTCGGGGCGAAGGCGCTGGGACCTCGTCTTCTACAATGCCGGCGTCGACGTCCATGTCGAGGACCGGCTCGGCAGGCTGTCGCTCACGGATGACGGGCTGCGCGCCCGCGACGATATGGTGATCCGCCATTTCCGCACGCTCGGCGTCCCGGTTTGCGGCGTCATCGGCGGCGGCTATTCGACGGATGTCGCAGCACTGGCGGCGCGCCACGCCATCCTGTTCGAGGTGGCTGCTGGCTACGCGTGAAGCCTTTTTGTTTGAGCATGATCTTT
Organism: Mesorhizobium sp. M0060; assembly: GCF_040323155.1. Classification (NCBI taxonomy): domain Bacteria; kingdom Pseudomonadati; phylum Pseudomonadota; class Alphaproteobacteria; order Hyphomicrobiales; family Phyllobacteriaceae; genus Mesorhizobium; species Mesorhizobium sp. M0060. The sequence continues at coordinate 123,170 of NZ_JAMYUP010000016.1, read as the reverse complement.
TCCGAAAACCGGTTCCCACTTTTCGGGATCATGCTCTACTTCCGGTAGTTGGCGATCCTGAGCAGGATGAAGGCCGGCACGACGATCGCAGCACCAAGCAGGATATAGCCGAGGAAGCGGTCGATGGCGTGGAAGCCGAGGTTCCACAGGTCGATGAAGAATTTGCGGATGCCGTAGAGCACATCCATCGGCGACCAGCCGAAGGCGTTCATGACGAGGCCGACGAGGAACGACACGACGAGCAGCTTCAGGATCACCCGGAGCGGCGTATCGCCGAGAAAGCGGTTCAGTGCGGACAAGGCCTGTCTCCACAGTCGGGTGCCACGATTCGGGCACATGCCCAGAAATACGCAGTTGGCCGCGCTGCATCAAGGCGCCTCCTCAAATCGGATTGCGCATCGGCGTCGGGCCATGATATCGGAGGAACAGCGCGGGTATGATGTAATGGTAGCTTGTCAGCTTCCCAAGCTGAACGCGCGGGTTCGATTCCCGCTACCCGCTCCAGCTTGTGCCACGAGGCTTTGCGCCTGATTTGGTGAGCGCTGAAAACCAGCGGTTTTACAGCCCATGTTGTCCGCGGTTTGCCGGCCTTCATCTGTTCGGACGATGTGCCAGCTTATGGAATATCCCACATTGAAGTCGGCGGGGCTTGAAATGACCCCAACCGGAATGTCTACCCTTTGGCCCGCTGGCTTCTGCTGGCGGGCTTTTTTCGAGCATCACTCGGGCAGTTGCCGACGTGCATCGGTGTTCCATGCTGGCGGGCCTTTCTGGTCATGTCTTAGGGGTCTGGCAGGCGCAATCTCCCTGCAGCGCCTCGCCTAGCCCACCTCTCGCAGAATAAAATCGTGCAGCATCTTGGCGGCCGGCGACAGCGCGCGGTTCTTCACCGTGATTAGGCTGTAGGGCCTGACCTCGATGTCGAACTCGGTCTGGACGACGTCGATGGCGCCGGCCAGTCCTTCCGGGTTCTGGATGAATTTCGCGACCTGGATCGACACCGGCGCGATCGCGTCGGATTGCGCGACCATCACGAGCGTCAACAGCAGCGAACTGGTGTTGAGGATGCGATCCGGCAGCGCGATGTTGCGGTTCAAAAAGTTGCTTTCCATCGCCTGGCGCAGCGGCGAGCCGCCCGACTGGAACACCCAGTCATAGGCGGCGGTCTCCTCCAGCCGCACCGCCTTGCCTTTGGTCAGCGGGTGGCTGCGGCGCACGATCAGGCAGGCCTTTTCGACGCCGATGACACGGGCTTCGAACAGCCGCGGATTGAGGTCGTCGGGGATACGGGCGATGATGAAATCGTGGCGGGAGGCGATCAGCTCGCGTGCCAGCACGTTCGAGGTCTCGACCTGCATGGTGATCTCGATGCGCGGATAGAGGCGGCGGATCTCGCGGATGGCCGGCACCGCCAGCTCGATTGCCGGCGCCGTGACGGCACCCAGGAACACCGAACCGCCCTTGCCCGCCTTGAGCTCGAATATCTCGCGATCGACCTCGCGCATCTCGAGCAGGATCGACCGCGCACGCCGTGCCAGCGCCTTGCCATAGGGCGTCAGCGTGATTCCGCGCGGCAGCCTTTCGCAGAGCTTGACGTCGAGCACCGCCTCCATCTCGGCGATCATGCGCGAAGCGGCCGGCTGCGAGATGTTCATGACCTGGGCCGCGGCGCTCACCCGGCCGTGCTCGTCGAGGGCTGCGATCATGCGCATGTGGCGCAGGCTCAAGCCGCTGCGCAGCAGGGTTCCGCCCTCTCCCGGTACCTCATCGTAACCAGCTGAGATTGCAGCAGGATTTCGCAGCGCTGCCATGATTTTCCTTATTCCCACACCCCGCGCCCGACCAGTCATCCGGCAGCGTCGCCACTAGCTTTAGCCATATCAGTTTCGATATAGCAACCATCAAAGATCGCATTTGACAGTTATGGCAAAGCGACACACCCTTCGCGCGTCCTGAGACTTGACGATCGGTGACGGGGGAAAACTCGTGTCGATTGAAACCAGAGTTTCGGGGCCGATTGGGAGGATACCGGAGATCGATTGACGGCAGCGGCGCGTTTGGCGCTCCTGCACGATTGCGCGGCCCACGAAACCCAAGGGTACGCGTCCATCAACCAGGGAGAGTTAATGTGAAGATCATCAAGACACTGGCCGCCGTGGCGGCCCTTGGCATCGCGGCCATGACGCTGCCTGCGCAGGCAGGCGAAGGTCTGGTCGGCGTGCTGATGCCGACCAAGACCTCGCAGCGCTGGATCAATGACGGCGACGCCGTCAAGTCCCAGCTCGAGGCTCTCGGCTACACCGTCGACCTGCAATACGCGCAGGACGACATTCCAAACCAGCTCAGCCAGCTGGAAAACGAAATCACCAAGGGCCCGAAGGCGCTGATCATCGCCTCGATCGACGGCACGACCTTGTCGGACGCACTGCAGAAGGCGGCTGACGCCGGCGTCGTCGTCGTCGCCTATGACCGCCTGATCAAGAAGACCGGGAATGTCGACTACTACACCACATTCGACAATTTCGGCGTCGGCGTCATTCAGGCCAAATCGCTGCTCAAGGGCCTCGGCTATCCCGAGAAGAAGGGTCCGTTCAACATCGAGCTGTTCGGCGGTTCGCCGGACGACAACAATGCCTTCTTCTTCTATAACGGCGCCATGTCGGTTCTCCAGCCGCTGATCGACGACAAGACCCTCGTCGTGAAGTCCGGCCAGATGGGCATGGACAAGGTCGGCACGCTGCGCTGGCTGGCGGCGACGGCCCAGGCCCGCATGGACAATCTGCTCTCCGCCAACTACTCGGACGGCAGCCGCGTCGATGGCGTGCTCTCGCCCTATGACGGCCTGTCGCGCGGCATCATCGCCTCCTTGCGCGCCGTCGGTTACGGCACTGCCGATCAGCCATGGCCTGTTGTCACCGGCCAGGACGCCGAGACCGCTTCGGTCAAGGCGATCATCGCCGGCGAACAGTACTCGACCGTGTTCAAGGACACCCGCGAACTCGCCAAGTCGACGGTCGAGCTCGTCGACAAGGTGCTCTCGGGCGGCAAGCCGGAAGGCCTCGACACCAAGACCTACAACAACGACGTCAAGGTCGTTCCCTCGATCCTGCTGACGCCGCATGAGGTCGACAAGTCGAACTACCAGGCACTGGTGGTCGACTCCGGCTACATCAAGGCCGAAGAACTGAAGTAATCGCGGTTACAAAGCCTGGGGTCCTGCGCAGGCAGGGCCCCTTTTCGTTGGCGAGCCAGCCCGGTATTGTTTGCGGACCTCGCAGGAGTGGTATTCTCAATGGCATCGACGATTTTGGAGATGCGCGACATCACCAAGACGTTTCCCGGCGTCAAGGCGCTGTCGAATGTCAAGCTGATGGTCGAGGAAGGCGAGATCCATGCCGTGGTCGGCGAGAACGGCGCCGGCAAGTCGACGCTGATGAAGGTGCTGTCGGGCGTGTATCCGTCCGGCACCTATGACGGCCAGATCATTTATCGCGGCGATGAGTGCCATTTCAAAGGCATCCATGACAGCGAGCGCAAGGGCATCGTCATCATCCACCAGGAGCTTGCGCTGGTGCCGATGCTGTCAATCGCCGAAAACATCTTTCTCGGCAACGAGCAGGCCAGATACGGCGTCATCGACTGGAACGCCAGCGAGACGCGCACCAGCGCCCTGCTCAAGAAGGTCGGCCTCAAGGAAGACCCCAACACGCTGATCACCAATATCGGCGTCGGCAAGCAGCAGCTGGTCGAGATCGCCAAGGCGCTCAGCAAGGAAGTGAAGTTGCTCATTCTCGACGAGCCGACGGCGAGCCTGTCCGAAAAGGACAGCCAGGCGCTGCTCGATCTGCTGCTCGAATTCAAGCGGCAGGGCATCACTTCGATCCTGATCTCGCACAAGCTCAACGAGGTGAACCGGGTCGCCGACAAAGTCACCATCATCCGCGACGGGCGGACCATCGAGACGCTGGCCAAGAAGGACATCTCGGAGGACCGCATCATCACCTCGATGGTCGGCCGCTCGCTCGACGACCGCTATCCGCCGCGCGAGCCGAAGATCGGCGAGACCGTGCTTGAAGTGAAGAACTGGTCGGTCTACCACCCCATCCATGCCGAGCGGCAGGTCATCAAGGGCATCAACCTCAACGTTCGGAAGGGCGAGGTGGTCGGCATTGCCGGGCTCATGGGCGCCGGCCGGACCGAGTTTGCCATGAGCCTGTTCGGCCGGTCCTATGGCCGCCGCATCACCGGCGAGGTGTTCCTTAACGGCAAGCCGATCGATGTCTCCTCGGTGAGCAAGGCGGTGGAACACGGCATCGCCTACGTTACCGAGGACCGCAAGACCTACGGGCTCAACCTGATCGATCATATCAAGCACAACATCACGCTCGCCAACCTGCCCGGCGTGTCGCGCCATGGCGTGATCGACGATTTGCGCGAGCTTTCGTTCGCCAATGATTATCGCGGCAGGACCAATATCCGGGCCTCGAGCGTCTACCAGATGACCGGCAATCTTTCTGGCGGCAACCAGCAGAAGGTGGTGCTGTCGAAATGGCTGTTCGCCAATCCGGAAGTACTGATCCTCGACGAGCCGACGCGCGGCATCGATGTCGGCGCCAAGTATGAAATCTATACGATCATCGCGCGTCTCGCCTCCGAGGGTAAGGCGATCATCGTCATCTCGTCGGAAATGCCCGAACTGCTCGGCATCACCGACCGCATCTACGTCATGAATGAAGGGCGCATCGTGGGAGAAATGGCCGCGGCCGACGCAAGTCAGGAAAAGATCATGCGCGCCATCGTCCGCGGAGAAGGAAAAGCATCATGAGCACTGAAAGCGCTCCCGGGCCGCAGAGCGGCGTCGCCCAGGACCTACAACAGACACCTCGCATTGCCGTCTCGGCGCTGGTCACCAATCTGCGCGAATACGGCCTGATCCTGGCGCTGATAGCCATCATGGTGTTCTTCCAGTTCACGACGTCCGGAACGCTGTTCAAGCCGGTGAACCTGAGCAACCTGGTGCAGCAGAACAGCTTCATCATCGTGATGGCACTGGGCATGCTTTTGGTGATCGTCTCTGGCCATATCGATCTCAGCGTCGGCTCCGTCGCCGGCTTCATCGGCGCGCTGGCGGCGATGATGATGGTCATCTGGCCGCTCGGCCCTTTGAGCAATCCGCTGGTAGTGTCGATCATCTGCCTGATCGTGGGCGGCGCAATCGGCGCGGCACAAGGCTACTGGATTGCCTATCACCGAATACCGAGCTTCATCGTCACGCTGGCGGGCATGCTGATCTTCCGCGGCATCTGCCAGGCGCTGCTGGGTGGCGGGTCTTCCGTGGGGCCGCTTCCAGTCGGCTTCAAGGCGCTCAGTTCCGGCTTCATTCCGGACGTGATCGGCCCATTGACGCTGATACCACCGACGGTGAACGCCGCCGGCAAAACCATTGTCGGCAGCGGCCTGACGCTGCACATGACGACGATCTTGATCGGCCTCGTCGCCGTGCTCGCCTACGCCTATTTCGGGCTCAGGGCGCGGCGCAGCCGCGAGCGGCATGGCTACGAAGCCGAACCCTTCTCGCTGTTCGTCGTCAAGACCCTGGTGACCAGCGCGCTGGCGCTGTTTCTGGTCTACCAGTTCGCCACCTACAGAGGCCTGCCAATCGTTCTCATGGTGATGGGCGTGCTGATCGCGTTGTTCGTCTTCGTTACCAAACGCATGACGATCGGCCGCCGCATCTATGCGATGGGCGGCAATGCCAAGGCAGCGCAGCTATCGGGCATCAAGACCGAACGGCTGACGTTGATGGTGTTCATCAATATGGGCGTGCTGTCGGCACTCGGCGGCCTGATTATCGCGGCGCGCCTGGGGCAGGCTGTGCCGGCGGCGGGCCTCGGCAGCGAGCTCGACGTCATCGCCGCGGTGTTCATTGGTGGCGCTTCGGCGATGGGCGGCGTCGGCCAGGTCATCGGCGCGGTGGTCGGCGGTTTCATCATGGGTGTCATGAACAACGGCATGTCGATCATGGGCGTCAATGTCGACTGGCAGCAGGTGGTCAAAGGCCTGGTGCTGCTCGGCGCTGTCGTCTTCGACGTCTACAACAAGAACAAGGCTTGAGAGGCAACCAGGAGGCATACGGGTCACATCGCGGCGCTGCCGGGCGGCGCAAAGAAGTCCCCCGAGGGACCTGATCCGCGAGCGCAATCCGGACGAAGAATTTCAACCGAGGCGCGGACAGGGTCCGAGCCGCGCAGGGTAGGGTTTGCCAAGGAAGGCAGACCAGGCCCGCAATTCAGAGAGGGTTACCATGCTGATCTCACAGATCCTCGACGACGCCGAGACGATCCGCGTCGTTGCCCGCAACGGCGGCAAGACCCGCGTCATCAACGGCGCGCGCAGCGTCTATTCGCTGGCGATGGAAGCCGCCCGCACCGGCAGCGGGCTCGTCGCCCTGATCGAGCGCAAGGGCTTTGGCGAAACCGTCGATCTCGACGCCGCCTACAAGAAAGGGCGGCTGCTGTCGCCGATCAACCATCCCGATCCCGCGCATCTCCATCTCACCGGCACCGGGCTGACGCATCTCGGCTCCGCCGCGACCCGCGATTCAATGCACAAGAAGCTCAGCACGGACGGCGAGGAACAACTGACCGATTCCATGAAGATGTTCCGCATGGGCCTGGAAGGTGGCAAGCCGGCGAAAGGCCAAACCGGCGTGCAGCCGGAATGGTTCTACAAGGGTAACGGCACCATGGCAGTGGCGCCCGGCGCGGCGCTTATGTCGCCCGCCTTCGCCCAGGATGCCGGCGAGGAGCCGGAAATCGCCGGCATCTATGTAATCGGCGACGACGGCGCCCCGTTCCGCGTCGGCTTCACGCTGTCGAACGAGTTTTCCGACCATGTCACCGAACGCGTGAACTACCTCTTCCTCGCCCATTCCAAGCTGCGCAACGCCTCGTTCGGGCCAGAAATCCTGATCGGCGACCTGCCGTCCGACATCCGCGGCGCTTCACGCATCCTGCGCGACGGCAAGCTGCTTTGGGAAAAGCCGTTCCTGTCGGGCGAGGCGAACATGTCGCACACCATTAGCAATCTCGAGCATCACCACTTCAAATACTCGGCCTTCCGCCAGCCGGGCGACGTCCATGTGCACATGTTCGGTACGGCGACGCTGTCCTTCGCCGACGGCATCAGGACCGAGGCCGGCGACGTGTTCGAGATCGAGGCGCAGGATTTCGGTCTGCCGCTGCGCAACCCGCTCGAAATCGAGCAGCCGGTGAAGGTCGCCGTGAAGGCGCTTTGAACCGGGGATAACCCGCAAGCAAGGGAAGCAAGGGAAAGATCAGCGCGCGGCGCGGAAATGCTTGGACAGCTTCAGGCCCTGTGCCTGATAGTTGGAGCCGAGATCGGTGCCGTAGAGCGCCTGCGGCCGTTTCAGCATGTGCTCGTAGACCAGCCGTCCGACGATCTGGCCGTGGTCGAGGATGAACGGCACTTCGTGGCTGCGCACCTCGAGCACCGCCCGGCTGCCGGTGCCGCCCGACGCCGAATGACCGAAACCCGGATCGAAGAAGCCGGCATAGTGGACGCGGAATTCGCCGACCAGCGGATCGAAGGGCGTCATTTCGGCGGCGTAGAGCGGCGGCACATGCACCGCCTCGCGGGACACCAGGATGTAGAATTCATCCGGGTCGAGCACCAGCTCGCCGGCGCCGCTCTTGTAGAGCGGCTCCCAGAAATCAACGACATCCTGTGCGGCGCGCTTGTCGACATCGACGAGGCCAGTGTGGTGCTTGCCGCGATAGCCGACCAGCCCATCCTTGTCGCCGTCGAGGTCGATCGACAGCGCGATGCCGCCGCCTGAGATGTTGGGTGGCTCGGTGGCGACCAGCATTTCGGCGCGATGCAAGTCGTGCAACTCGCTTTCAGACAAAAGCGCATTGCCGGTGCGGAACCGTATCTGCGACAGCCGCGAGCCGGTGCGCACGACGATCGGGAAGGTGCGCGGGCTGACCTCCAGATAGAGCGGACCTTCGTAGCCGGCGGTGATCTTGTCGAACTCGTGGCCACGGTCGGTCATTACCCGGGTGAAGATGTCGAGCCGTCCGGTCGAGCTCTTCGGGTTAGCCGAAGCCGAAATATGCGGGGGCAGCGCCAGGCTTTCGAGCAGCGGCACGATGTAGACGCAGCCGGTTTCCAGCACGGCACCTTCGGCGAGGTTGATCTCGTGCAACTTCAGCCGGTCGAGCTTGTCGACAACCCTGTGGTCCGGGCCGGGCAAGAAGGAAGCACGCACCCGCCAGGCCTTGTCGCCGAGCCTCAGGTCAAGGCTGGCCGGCTGGATCTGATCGGCATCGAGCGCGCGCGGCGACTTCAGCGCGCCCGACTGGAACAGCGCGGAAATATTCTGATCGGGAAGAATGCCTGTCTGCCGCAAGGGTCTGGCTCCGCTCGAACGCCGGGCGAGGTCTTGTTCTGTCGCAGGTCCTTGCCACAAACCGTGGGATGCCTTCGGCACCTGCTTGGTACAACCCTCTTAATCATACCGGCAATTGACGCAAGCGCGGTGCGGGTCTAAAGGGTCGTTATCCCGTGGTGATTTGGCCGGTCGGCTTGCAGCCACGTTAAACAAGTCGCTAAAGGACCGTCTGGCCGCAAGGCCGTATGGACCGGTTGCGACTTTCGCGACCGGTTTTTTGTTGTTTGGATAGGGTAATGATCAAGAAGCGCGACTGGAAGCCTCAGACCGCACTCGTGCATGCCGGGACGCTGCGTTCCGGCTTCGGCGAGACCTCCGAGGCGATGTATCTCACCCAAGGCTATGTCTACGAGACGGCGCAAGCGGCGGAAGCCCGCTTCAAGGGCGAGGAGCCGGGCTTCATCTATTCGCGCTATGCCAATCCGACGGTCGACATGTTCGAAAAGCGCATGTGCGCGCTGGAAGGCGCCGAGGACGCGCGCGCCACGGCGTCCGGCATGGCGGCGGTGACGGCAGCACTGCTGTGCAGCGCCAAAGCGGGCGACCATATCGTGGCGGCGCGCGCACTGTTCGGCTCCTGCCGCTGGGTGGTCGAGACGCTGGCGCCGAAATACGGCATCGAGGCAACGCTGGTCGACGGCACCGACATCGCCAATTGGGAAAAAGCGGTCAAGCCCAACACCAAACTGTTCTTCCTGGAAAGCCCGACCAATCCGACGCTGGAGGTGGTCGACATCGCCGCCGTCGCGGCGCTTGCCAACTCGATCGGCGCCAGGCTGATCGTCGACAATGTCTTCGCCACGCCCTTGCAGCAAAAACCCTTGCAGCTCGGCGCCCACATCGTCGTCTATTCGGCCACGAAGCATATTGACGGCCAAGGGCGCTGCCTTGGCGGCGTTATCTTGTCGGACAAGAAATGGATCGACGAGAATCTGCATGACTATTTCCGCCACACCGGGCCCAGCCTCTCGCCCTTCAATGCCTGGACCCTGCTGAAAGGCCTGGAGACGCTGCCGCTGCGTGTGCGACAGCAGACGGAAAGTGCCGGCCGGATCGCGGACTTTCTCGCCGAGCGCCCGGAAATCGCCCGCGTCATCTATCCCGGCCGCGCCGACCACCCGCAAGCGGCCGTGGTCAAGAAGCAGATGTCGGGCGGCTCGACGCTGATCTGCCTCGATGTGAAGGGCGGCAAGCCGGCGGCCTTTGCCTTCCAGAACGCGCTCGACATCGTGCTGATTTCCAACAATCTCGGCGACGCCAAGAGCCTGATCACCCATCCCGCGACGACCACGCACAAGAACTTGACCGATGAGGCCCGCGCCGAGCTCGGCATCGGACCGGGCACGCTCAGGCTTTCCGTCGGCCTGGAAGATACCGACGATCTGCTCGAAGATATCGAACAAGCGCTGAGAGCTGCCGGATAAGGGGCTGACCGAACAGAGGTGAGCGGGACGTGCCCTCAGGCGCCGGACGGGGTCTCTTCCAGTTCCGCGACGGCCTTGGTTTGGATGGTCATCACGTTGCCGCGCCAGTCGACGGCGCTGCTCAGCCAGCCGCGCGCCCAAATGGCGGGAAGCATCACGTCCCGCGCCATCATCGCCGGGATGGTGCGCAGCGACAGGTGCCATCCCTTGGCTGAGGCCAGGGCGCATTCCGGCAGGTAGGCCGCGACCAGCACGGCAATGGCGGTGGCCGGTAGGCTGACGCCGGCATCCGCCGCCGCGATCAGCGCAAGCACCAGCGGCGGCGCCGCGCCGATCAGGATCTCGGGGGCGAAGAACAGCGCAAAGGTGACGCGGCGCAGGCGTGCCCAGCGGGCCTGCCGGGACCAGATCTCGCCCAACGTGCGCCGGCCGAGCGGCTGTTCGAAGGGCGAGGCGACAAGGTTGACGCGCAATCGGAGCCGGTTCACCAGCTTGGTCGCGGCGGCGTCCTCGGCGATCTCGGCGGCCAGCGCGCGGATGCCGCCATTGGCGTCGAGCATCGGCTTGTTCCACAACATGCTCTTGCCCTGGGCAAAGCCGAGACCGAGCGCCTCGCCGGCATATTGCCAGCGCGCCTGCAGCGGGTTGAGAAAGGCGCATTCGACCTCCCCCCAAAACCCGTCCGGTCGCGAGCCGATCGGCGTCGAGCAGACAAGGCCGGTATCGGGCCGCCATGCCGCCATCAGCTGCTGGACATAATCGCTCGGCATAAGCACGTTGGAATCGGCAAGGATGACCCAGCGATAATGCGCTGCTTCCCAACCCTTCACGCAATTGTTGAGTTTCGGATTGCCGCTGATGCGGTCGTCGCCGACAAGCAGCCGGGCGCGTATAGCTGGAAAACGCGCCATTGCGGCGGTGATCGGCTTGACCACCGGGTCGTCGGCATGGGCGACGCAGAAGATGAGTTCGTAGCGCGGCCAGTCGAGTGAGAAGGCGCGCTCCAGCGTCTCATCGGCAAACGGCTCGACGCCGCGCGCCGGGACGACGATCGATACCGGCGGCGCGTTGGCGGCGGGCGGTGCGATCCTGGCTGGTCGCTTCAGCTTCAGCGAAGCTAACAGGATGCTGGCGAGATTTGAAAGAAGGAGGGCTATGGAAAGGAGGGCGGCTGCGAACGTCGGTTCCATCGATATCTGGTCACTCCAGAAATGTCGGCCGCATGACGGCCGTTTTCAACAATTCGACAGAACGCTGAGTCGCCCGGCACAAGCCTGCACACCATCATTGTCGTGTGTCACTCAAATGACATTGTTTTTCGGCACCTGCGCTTGAGATCGGGCAAGGAGACGACGCGCATCGTTGACCAAACTGCGCTGAGCGTCGAAAATTCCGTCTACATGGCTTTGGAGCAGTTTATGTACAGTGCCGTCACCCGCAACATCGAAGTGCAGGTCAGGCCGTTCTATCTGGAGGATCACTCCGACCCGCCGCAAAACCGCTATGTCTGGGGCTACCAGGTGACCATCGACAATCAGTCGGACGAGTTCGTGCAGCTTCTGTCGCGCTACTGGCACATTACCGACGGCACCGGCAAGGTCGAGGAAGTGCGCGGCCCCGGGGTCGTCGGCGAGCAACCCGGACTCAACCCCGGCGACAGCTATCAGTATACGTCTGGATGCCCGCTCTCGACCCCGTCCGGCATCATGGTCGGGCACTACACAATGCGCAACAAGCGGGGCGAAACGTTCGACGTCGCCATCCCCGCCTTCTCGCTCGATTTGCCGGGCACGCGGCGCACCGTCAATTGACGGCCGTCATCCGGCCGCTGCAAACTCCGCCGGGTCGAAGTCATATTGTTTCGAGCAGAATTCGCAGGCGACGTGAATGCTGCCATCCTCGGTGCTGTCCCTGATCTCCTCGGCGGAAAAACCTTCGAGGATGCCGCGGATCTTCTCCCTCGAGCATGAGCACTGGTCGGCGACCGGCGCGCCGCCGAAGACGCGGACGCCATGCTCGTGGAACAGCCGGTAAAGCAGCCGCTCGGCACCGATCGTCGGATCGATCAGCTCGGTCGGTTCAATGGTACCAAGCAGCGCCAGCAGTTCCTGCCAGGAATTGTCGGTCGGGTCGTGAATTTCCTCACGCGGATCGCCGTCGCCGCCGGGAAGGTCAGGCACGCGCATGCGCTCTGGCGACTGCGGCAGGAACTGTGCCAACAGGCCACCGGCGCGCCATTGCTCGCGGGCACCGCCGACGCCGGGCGTCAGAAGCTTGGCCACCGAAAGCCGAAGGTCGGTCGGAATCTGCTCCGACTGGCGGAAATAGGTCCGTGCGGCTTCCTCCAGTGTGACGCCGTCAAGCTGGACGATGCCCTGGTAACGTTGCGTGTGGGCGCCCTGGTCGATGGTCAGCGCCAGGACGCCGCTGCCGAGCAGCGTCTGCGGTGACGTCTCGCCGGCGGCCGTCAAAGCCTCCAGCCGGTCGGCATCGAAGCGGGCATAGGCGCGCAGCGCGTGCGGCGTGGAGAAATCCGCGACCAGCATGTCGACCGGCCCGTCGGTGCGGGTCTGCAGAATGAACTTGCCCTCGAACTTCAGCGAAGTTCCGAGCAGTACCGTCAGCACACAGGCTTCGGCCAGTAGCCGGCCCACCGGCTCGGGATAGTCGTGGCGGCTGAGGATGGCATCGAGCATCGGCCCGAGCTGGACGGTGCGGCCGCGCACGTCGAGCGGGCCGACCTCGAACGGCACGACATGGTCGTCGCCGGCATAGCCGAATTCGCCGAGCTTGGGTTGATATTCAGCCAATTGATGAGTTTCCAACATGACAAAGCTCCGGGGCGCGGCGATGCCGCCCTTCGGGGCGCATGCGACGAGACGCGCTCGATTTGCGTGATGCGCCTGAGATAGGCACCACGCACTCCCGGATCAAGGCGGCCCGGATCGGGCCGGCCCGGATCACGGCGGCCCGGATCAAGCGCCCAGGCACCAGGCCAAAACCGCCTTCTGGGCATGGAGCCGGTTCTCGGCCTCGTCAAACACCACCGAATGCGGCCCGTCGATGACCTCGTCGGTGACCTCTTCGCCGCGATGCGCCGGCAGACAGTGCATGAACAGCGCGTCCGGTTTGGCCTTCGCCATCAACGCCGCATTGACCTGGTAGGGCAAGAAGACATTGTGGCCGCGGGCACGGTGCTCCTGGCCCATCGACACCCAGCAGTCGGTGACGATGCAGTCGGCCTCGTGAACGGCCTCCTCGGGCGAACGGGTGAATTTCAGCTTGCCGCCATTGGCTTTCGCCCAGTCGACATGCTTCTGAGCCGGTTCGCTGCCCTCGGGCACGGCGACGTTCAGCTTGAAGCGGAACCGCGCAGAGGCCTCCAGTAAGGAATGCAGGACGTTGTTGCCGTCGCCAGTCCAGGCGATCGTCTTGCCGGCCACCGGACCGCGATGCTCTTCGAAGGTCATGATGTCGGCCATCAACTGGCAGGGATGGGTCTCGTCGGTCAGCCCGTTGATGACGGGGACCGTAGCGTTTTCCGTCAGTTCCAGCAGCCGGTCATGCGAGGTGGTGCGGATCATGATGGCATCGACATAACGCGACAGCACCTTGGCCGTGTCGGCGATGGTCTCGGAGCGGCCAAGCTGCATCTCGGTGCCAGTCAGCATGATCGTCTCGCCACCCAGCTGCCGCATGCCGACGTCGAACGACACGCGCGTGCGCGTCGAGGGCTTGTCGAAGATCATCGCCAGCACCTTGCCTTCGAGCGGCTTGGTGCGTTCGCCGGCCTTGAGCCTTGCTTTTCGTACAGCCGCATCGTCCAGCATGAAGCGCAGATCGCCTTCGGAAACGGCGGAAAGATCGGTGAAATGGCGAAGGGACATCAGGAATTCCAGGATTACTTCGCGGCGGCAGCGACGATGGCATCCGCCAGGCTCTTGGCGCCGGCACGAATGCGCTCGAGCGCCTCGTGGATCTCGGCATCGGTGACGGTGAGAGGCGGCAGCAGGCGGATAACGTTGTCGCCGGCCGGAACCGTCAAGAGATGCTGGTCGCGCAGTGCCACCGTGACCTTGGTGTTGGGCATCGCGCATTTAAGGCCGAGCATCAGGCCGGTGCCCCTGATGCTTTCGATAACGTCCGGAAATTCGTCGGCGACACCGGCCAGCCCCTGCTTCAGGAGCAGTGCCTTGCGCCGGACGTCATCGAGGAAGCCGTCTTCCAGCACCACGTCGAGCACGGCGTTGCCGACCGCCATCGCCAGCGGATTGCCGCCAAAGGTAGTGCCGTGCACGCCGGCGGTCATCCCAACCGCTGCCTCCTCGGTGGCGAGGCAGGCGCCCATCGGGAAGCCGCCGCCGATGCCCTTGGCGACCGCCATGATGTCGGGTGTGATACCCGCCCACTCATGCGCGAACAGCTTTCCGGTGCGGCCGACGCCGCATTGGACCTCGTCGAAAATCAGGAGCAAGCCGTGCTGATCGCAGAGCTGCCTGAGCCGCTTCAGCGATTGCGTCGGCACTTGCCTGATGCCGCCCTCGCCCTGCACCGGCTCGATCAGAATCGCCGCGGTTTCAGGCGTGATCGCCTTTTCGGCGGCGTCGATGTCGTCGAAGCCGACCTGGTCGAAGCCGTCGACTTTGGGGCCGAAACCTTCCAGATATTTGTACTGGCCGCCGGCGGCGATGGTCGCCAGGGTGCGGCCGTGGAAGGCGCCTTCGAAGGTGATGGTGCGGAAGCGCTCGGGATGGCCCTTGACGAAGTGGTAGCGCCGCGCCGTCTTGATGGCGCATTCGAGCGCCTCTGCGCCGGAATTGGTGAAGAACACCTTGTCGGCGAAGCTGGCATCGGCCAGCCGCTCGCCGAGCCGGCCCTGTCCCGGAATCTCGTACAGATTGGAGACATGCCAGAGCTTGGCGGCCTGCTCGGTGAGGGCCGCGACCAGATGCGGATGGCTGTAGCCCAATGAATTCACGGCGATGCCGCCGGCGAAATCGAGATATCGCTCGCCCTTGTCGGTGACCAGCCAGGTGCCTTCCCCGTGGTCGAAAGCCAAGGGTGCCCGAACAAAGGTCTCGAAAAGCGCCGAACCGCTCATTATATGCGTCTCCGGAACCGGAAAAATCAAAAAGCCGCCAAAGCGGCGGCCCTTGTGGCTTATCGTGTTTTTCGGCCGTGAAGTCAACGAAAAGGTCGCGCAAGGAAGCGCGGCAAGCCCTCCAGCAGGACGCCGGCTCATAAGCGACCGGGCAAGTTGGGGAAAACCGAAAAAACCGATTCGTGTTGGCCTCGGGACTCTTGTCACCGAGTCCGCGCATAAGGTAATTGTAGTAGAGAAATAACTAGATTTCGTGCGGCGGACCTAATCACCCGATATATGTGGTGTCTGCCCGGCAGAAGCCGGGTCGGGAATGGATTCCGATTGCCGCACATTTCAGCAGGAGCGCGGTCTCATGAACTGGACTGACGAGCGAGTCGAACTTCTCAGAAAATTGTGGTCGGAGGGCCTCAGCGCCAGCCAGATCGCTGCACAGCTTGGCGGGGTCAGCCGCAATGCGGTGATCGGTAAAGTGCACCGGCTGAAACTATCCGGCCGCGGACGCACGACCGCCTCACCGGCACGCCAGAAGAAGACGGTCCAGGGATCGACGATCCAGAAATCGGTGTCGCGGGCGGCAAGCGCTACGCGCCATGTCACCACGTCGATCGGCGCGACCGCGCTCAAGGCGCAATTCGACGCCGAACCGGTGTCGCGCCACTATATCCGCCCGGTCGAAAACGTCGTCGTGCCGATCTCGCGGCATCTGCAACTCGTCGAGCTGAACGAGCGCACCTGCAAATGGCCGAATGGCGATCCGCTTTCCGAAGACTTCCATTTCTGCGGCAACGACGCCGCCGAAACCGGGCCCTACTGCAAATACCACGCCCGCGTGGCGTTCCAGCCGGCTTCGGAGCGGCGGCGGAGCAGGTGAATGGTGAATGGTGAATGGTGAATGGTGAATGGTGAATGGTGAATGGTGAATGGTGAATGGTGAATGGATATCCGGGCCGAAGGCCGACATGTGAACTGATTTTAACTATTCACCATTTACTATTCACTATTCACAACCACCCGTTCTTGCGAAACCGCCAGTAGAGAAACGTGCAGATCAGGGCGATTGCCGCCAGTACGGCCGGGTAGCCATATTCCATCCTCAGTTCCGGCATGTCGCTGAAATTCATGCCGTAGATGCCGGCGAATGCTGTCGGCACGGCCAAGATGGCGGCCCATGAGGCAAGCTTCTTGGAGATCGCCGTCTCCTGGCTCTGACCGACCAGAAGGCTCGCCTCGAAGGCGAAGGCGAGAACCTCACGCAGGCTGTCGATCTTTTCCTGGACAGTGCGGATATGGTCGGTGACGTCGCGAAACAGTGGGTGCATGGCTGTATGAATTTGCGGCAGATCGGCGCTGGTCAGCCGCCGGCAGACCTCCACCAGCGGCAGGGCCGCATTACGCAGGCGCAAGAGATCGCGGCGCAGCATGTAAAGCCGCTCGATGTCGGAGCCGGTCATCGGTTTCAGCAGAACCTTGTCCTCGATCGCCTCGACCTCGTTTTCGATCTGCTCGAGCACCGGCATGTAGTTGTCGACGATGAAATCGAGAATGGCGTAGAGGACGAAATCCTCGCCCTTGGCGAGGGAATGCGGACAGCTTTCCCAATGCTGGCGAACGGCGGCGTAGGAGGTCGACGGGCCATGCCTGACGCTGACGATGTAGCCGGCGCCGACGAACAGATGCGTCTCGCCGAAGGTGACACGGCTGTCGATCAACTGCGCCGTGCGGGCAACGATGAACAGGGCATCGCCATATTGCTCGATCTTCGGCCGTTGGTGCGGATGCTCGGCGTCCTCAATCGCCAGCTCATGCAGATGGAATTGCGCCTGGACGCGAAGCAACAAATTGCGGTCGGGCTCCAGCAGTCCGATCCAGACGACATGGCCCGGCTTCCCGGCCCATTCGCCGGCTTCCTCGATCGGTATGTCGGCGATGCGCCGCCCAGCTGTATAGACGCTGCAAGCGATTATGCCCGACATCGGCGGCGCAGGAGCAAACTCGCGGACATATTCCATCGCAGCCTCCTGAAGGCAGGCCTTCATCGCGGAACTGAGAAGTCGGCGCGTCAAAGCTTAGCGCAATTTTCTCTCAGGTGGCGAATCCGAAATTCGCATCAGTGTCGAGCAGCAGGGGAGCTGCTTTTCTGATTTGAGAGCCACTCCACCAAGCCGCGAATCCAGCGCGGCCACCACGCTTGGTTTCGAGAACTCACTTCGCAGGCAGCGTTGCGGGAAGAATAATCTTGTCCGTCTTGTCGCCCTTCGGGCGATCGGCCGGCATCTGATCGCCGGTGACGATATAATAGATCGTCTCGGCGATGTTGGTGGCGTGGTCGCCGATGCGCTCGATGTTCTTGGCGCAAAACAGGAGATGAGTGCAGGGCGTGATGTTGCGTGGGTCTTCCATCATGTAGGTCAGCAACTCGCGAAACAGCGAGGTGTACATGGCATCGATCTGGTCGTCGCGGTCGCGCACGAAACCGATTTTCTCTACCGACCGCGACGCATAGACGTCGAGCACTTCCTTGAGCTGGGTCAGTGCCAGATTGGCCAAAGCCTCGAGGCCGCGGAACAGGCTGTTCGGCTGGCGCCCGTCGGCGACGGCAACCACCCGCTTGGCGATGTTCTTGCCGAGGTCGCCTACCCGTTCGAGGTCCGCCGAGATGCGGATCGCTCCGACGATCTCGCGCAAATCCGTCGCCATCGGCTGGCGCTTGGCGATGATGATGATCGCCTTGTCGTCGATCTCGCGCTGCCCCTCATCCAGAACCAGGTCGTCTCGAATGACTTTCTGGGCAAGCCCCGGATCCGCATTGACCAGCGCCGCGACCGCTTGCTCGACCATGCGCTCGGCATGGCCGCCCATCGCCGCGATGCGCTTCGACAGATATTTCAGCTCTTCGTCATAGGCGCTGACGATGTGCACGGACTGCATGGACGAATGCCTTCCCGGGATCTTCTGGTTGAGTCGCTCCCTCGAATCCCCGCTGATACGCTAGCCGGATGACAGAAAAAAGAAACGACCCATAATGTGTTAGATAGTACCGTGTCAGCGAGCCGGCAAATGAACCGAGAACGCCGCACCCTTGTCGACCTCCGACCTGATGGAGAGCCTGGCGTTGTGGCGCGTCAGGATATGCTTGACGATGGACAGGCCAAGGCCAGTGCCCTTCTGGGTCCGGCTGTTCTCGACATCGACACGGTAGAAGCGCTCGGTGATGCGCGGGATGTGTTCTTCGGGGATGCCGGGGCCGAAATCCCTGATGGTGACGTCGATGCCCGGTTCGGGATCGCCGTCGCCGCGCGTGATCGACACCACGACGCGTCCACCCGACTGGCCGTATTTGCAGGCGTTTTCCAGCAGGTTTTCGAAGACCTGGAAAAGCTCGTCCCGATCGCCAGGCACGCAGAGCGGCCCTTCCGCGAAATCCCGCTCGATGACGACACCGTTTTCCTTGGCCAGCGGCTCAAGCGAATCGATGACGCTGTCGATGGCCTGGCGCAGATCGACCTCGGTTCCCGGCTTGAGATAGGGCTTCATTTCCAGTCGCGACAGCGACAGGAGGTCGTCGATAAGACGCGCCATACGGCTGGTCTGGTTTTGCATGATCTGCAGGAACTGCTCGCGTGCCGCAGGGTCGTTGCGGGCCGGCCCGCGCAGCGTCTCGATGAAGCCGGCGATCGAGGCGAGAGGCGTGCGCAACTCGTGGCTGGCATTGGCAATGAAGTCGGCGCGCATCCTGTCGATCCGGCGTGCTTCGCTCTGGTCCTTGAACACCAGCACGTAGAGATCCGTGGCATGGCCGACAGAAGACGCACTCACCCGATAGGCTCGTTCGACAGGCAGCTTTTCGATGTAGTCGACGCTGTCCGAAGCGACGTTGCCCGACAGGATGCTGTCCAGCAAGGCCTGCATTTCCGGCGCGCGGAATTTCAGCGACAGCGACATGCCGGGGGCAATCCCGCCGAAGGCGGCAAAGGCGGCAGCGTTGGCATGGACGATGGTGGCGGAGCGATCGAAAATGATCAGCGGATCGGCAACCGCCGCCGCGAGATATTCGCCGGAAAGCCGTTGCAGGCCGCTCGCCTCGATGGCCGCAGCGCTTTCGGTGGATTGAGACGCGACGCCGGCCGGCAGCATCGCCGCTGCAACCAGTACGGCGCATGCCAGCAGCACCACATAGCCGGACATGCCTGCAAAACCATAGACCATCAGAACGGCGAGCAAGCCGGCCGCCAGCAGCCAGCGGCTGCTCCACAGCCGCATGGCGACGGCTTGCGCCTTGCTTTTCCGCCCTGTGCCGATGTCGGCCATTTGCGCTCCATCGCCTGCGCTCCGTCGGCCGGCAAGTTCAATAACTTCCTGCTGGACCGGCGCTGGAGCGCCGTGCGTCCAATTGGACGCACAAAGGACGCTCTACCACTTTTAGTCTGCTGCATCGTTCTTTCCGAAAATCGATTCCGATTTTCGGGCCGATGCAGTAAGGCTCCCAATAGCATGAGACCGGAAGCTGGAAAGGTTCGTCTCGATGAAAAACACCAAGGAAGACCCCGCTGCACCCTCATCGGGACCACTGAAGATCGCAATCGACGGCAAGGAGCGGGAGTTCGACATCGAGGCCCCGACGCTTCCCGACTGGGTCGAGGACCGCAAGCTGACCGCCGGCGGCTATCCCTACGACAAGAAGATGAAGAGCGAGGAGTATGAGGAGAGGCTAGAGCAACTGCAGATCGAGCTGGTTAAGGCGCAGGGATGGCTGCAGTCGACAGGCAAGCGGGTGATCTCGCTGTTCGAGGGACGCGACGCCGCCGGCAAGGGCGGCACGATCTTCGTTTTGCGCCAGTATCTGAACCCTCGCACGGCGCGCAACGTGGCGCTGACCAAGCCAACACCCACCGAGCTTGGACAATGGTACTTCCAGCGCTACGTCGACCACTTCCCGACGTCGGGCGAATTCGTCACCTTCGACCGCTCCTGGTACAACCGCGCCGGCGTTGAACCGGTGATGGGATTCTGCACGCCCGAGCAGCACGAGCAGTTTCTGGACGAGGTTCCGCATTTCGAACGGATGATCCGCAACGAGGGCATCTATTTCTTCAAATTCTGGCTGGACATCGGCAGGGAAACGCAGCTCGAGCGATTTCACGATCGTCGCTGGAGCCCGCTGAAGAACTGGAAGTTTTCACCGATCGACATCGCCGGCATCACCAAATGGGACGACTACACCAAGACGCGCGACCTGATGGTCGAACGCACGCACAAGGAGTTCGCGCCCTGGATCGTTGTGCGGGCGAACGACAAACGGCGCGCGCGGCTGGCCGTCATGCAGCGCATTCTCCTGTCGCTGCCGTATGACGGCCGCGACCTCGAGGTCATCGGCAAGGAGGACAAGAAGATCATCGGCGAAGGGCCGACTTTCCTCGAAAAATAAGCTCACCTCATCGATACGCGGCTCTCATGCCGCCAGCCGGGCAATTCGCTGCAGCCGCTTCAGCGTGGTGTCGTCCTGCAGCGCCTGCTGGAAAAGCGATATCTCCCGGTCGATGCGCTCGCAGAGCGCGCCAGTGTCGCCCCTGAGCAGGTCGCGCGTCTGCAGCAGCGCCGCGACCGGCTTCTTGGCGAGCTGCCTGGCTCTGGCAAAGGTGGCTTCCTCGACGCTGCCGTCCGTTACGATCTCGCCGACAAGGCCGAGCGCCCTGGCATCTTCGGCGGCAAGCGTGTCGCCCAGGCAGAAGAAGCGGAACGCACCGGCATAGCCAAGCTTCTGCGGCGCCAGGATGCTGGTGGCCGCGTCCGGCACCAGGCCGAAATCGACGAACGGCACCCGGAACGTGCTTTTGCTCGAGGCGATCACCATATCGCAGTGGAACAGGATGGTGCAGCCGACGCCGACGGCGTCGCCATCGACACAGGCAAGGACCGGTTTCGGGAACGTCGCCAGTGTTTGGAACATGTCGGTTACGGCCGCGATCAATCGCTGATGTTTGGTGGGGTCGAGAAATTCGGAAAAATCGCCGCCAAGGCAGAAGCAACCGGCCAGGCCGCGAAGGACCATGACGCGCACTTCGTCGTTGACGGCGGCTTCATGGAATGTTGTGGCCAAACTTTCATAGGCCCGCCTGTCCAGCACCGGGCGGCCGTCACCCGAGGATATCGTGACGATCAGCGTATGGTTGCGGAATTCTGTTTTTGAGTGAACGTTCATGGCCCTCTCCAATCTCACGAGGCGCGCCTCTGTCCGAGCATGTCCGGGTACCCTCTGGCCAGCACCGGCGCAAAGTGATTACGGCGCGAACGCACCACCTCAAGCGTGTGCTCGTTGAAGGTGAGCAGTGTGGCAACGACCTGCTGGTTGCCATAGGCGCGCTGGTAGCCAAGCGGCGTGGCCAGGAAGTGCAGCTGCAGCGCGCGAAGCACCCACATGGGCTCGAATTCGATAATCACCTGGTTGACGTTGCGCTTCAGACCCCACTCGACGAAGCCGGCAATCAACTCGGTGCCAACCGTCGACACCCCGCGCCGGCCGTCACGGAATCCCGGCGCAACAGCATAGCGGGTCAGTTCATAGACATTCGGGCCCGAAGGTGGGGTTCCCTCATAAAGGTCCGCCAGCACCTCGGTTAGAAGATGCGCCCGCGTCGTCGGCAACATCCGCTGGTAACCGGCGAGCTCGCCATTGCGGATGACGATCTGATGCACTGCCTCATCGTGGTCGAATTGATCGATCTCGAGGCCATCAGGGCGCTGCAGATCGGTCCATCCCATCTCTTCGACGAAAACTTTGTAGCGTAAACGATGAACTGCCTCCCAAAGGTCGGGGCGTTCCATCAATTCCTGTGTCGTGAGGGAAAAAAGCATTTGCCGTCTCCTAGGTTCAATAGGAAGATACGGCCGTGCTTTCCTGAGAAAATTACGCGATCGCGTAGGCAAGAATTTCTAGGCCGGCACGGCCGAGCTAGCTAATATAGCCGCGCCTTATCGCTTCCGCGACCGCCTGCACCCGATTGACGGCACCGAGTTTGCTTTTGGCGTTAAGAAGGTGTTTCTCTGACGTGTGTTCTGAAATGCCGAGAATCTGTGAAATCTCCCATTCGGACTTACCGACGGCGGCCCATTGCATGCATTCGCGCTCACGCGGCGTCAATTCGACGTGGTCGATGGTTTTGCCCGCCATGGTGTGGAGCTGCATGGCGCGGCCAATCGCATAAGTCGAGACCAGCGACACCAACCCGAAGTCGGCGCCCGACAATTCAACAGCCTCGCCGCCTAGCGACACCATTACGATCTGGCCATCGAGTGTGATCAGCGGGAAGGCCAACCCGTCGCGAAGCTTGAATTCGCCGGCGTCGCCCATCACCTCGCCGCCGCTCTTGCCGATGCGGATGCCCTGAGACGCTTCCCGCCACTGGAACGGCGCCTGAAGCTGCTTCATGTGACTGACGACGGGGTCATGATCGACGTAGTTGCGCGCAACGTAGCGCTCAAGCCATTCAGCCGGCCAGTCGCAAAGCAGCACATGGTCCTTTTGCTGGTTTTTCGGCGTGCCAGGTTGCGGAACCGTCCCGGCCATCAGCGCCGTCAGGCCGAATTCACTGGTTACCCCCAGCAGCTTTTCGCAGACCGCCGCCGCGGTGCCGGCGTGCTGCAACTGATCTATCAATTCCAGAGTGCGATCGAAATGACCCATCGCAACATCTACCCCATGTTGCCTTCCGCTCTTGAGACCAATGGCAGTGATCAATCCGCACTACGCCATCAACCCCGGACTGCAAAGCTGCTTCCTTTGTGCGCCCTACTGCTCCCTCTTCGGCCGGCATCACGCAGTCACTTGCAAACTCACTAAACAATATCCCTAAATTGCCGTGATGAAACCAAAAAGCGTTGTGCCTCTGTTATTTTCGTACGAAAAGCCGAGGCAAGACTGGACGGAGTCGTCGCGTGGCGTTTCGGTGCATATCCATTTCATTGATCTCGATGCTGATCGGAGTGCAATCGCTCGCGGGTGCTGCGCGCGCCGCGGAGCCGCAGGTGCCGGTGTTTTGGGACGCCAAGGTGCGGCTGCCAAAGCCGGACCTTTCGACGCTGCCGCGGCTGCGATTCCTGACCACCACCGATTTCCCACCCTTCAACTTTCTCGATGGGGCAGGCCGGCTGTCCGGCTTCCACGTCGATCTGGCGCGCGCTATCTGCGCCGAACTGGGCATTGCCGAAAAATGCCAGATCCAGGCGCTGCCCTGGGCCGAGCTCGAAGGCGCGCTGCAGAAAGGCGAAGGCGAAGCGATCATTGCCGGCATCGCCGCCACGCCGGAGTCGCGGTCGAAATACGCGTTTTCACGCTCCTACCTGCAGTTTCCGGCACGCTTCATCATGCTGAAGACACAGGCGCTGACCGAACCAATGTTCGACAGGCTGCGCAGCAAACGTGTCGGCGTGATCGCCGGCTCCGCGCATGAACGGATGCTGCGCGACTATTTCGGCGACGTCCAAATCGTCCCCTTCGCAAAGCCGGAGGAGCTTTATGGCGAGCTGAAAGCCGGCAAGATCGATGCCGCCTTCGGCGACGGCATGCGTTTCGCCTTCTGGCTCGGCGGTTCGGATGCGGCGGGCTGCTGCCGCTTTGCCGGCGGCCCCTATCTGGCGCCCGAATATCTCGGCTCGGGCATGGCGATCGCCACCAGGGCCGACGACCCGGCACTGGCCGCCGCATTCGACTACGCGCTGCAGGAAATTTCGGTGAAAGGCACGTTCGCCGAGTTCTATCTGCGCTATTTTCCGGTCAGCTTTTTCTGAGCTTAGACTGCCGGCTCAGGTCAGCGTGCGAAGGCGCGCCTTGGCGGCTCGCGCGATGGCGGCGACCGTCAGCGCATCAAGGTCGAGTTCCCGGCGGACGAGCTGCAGCACGCGCACCTCCTCCAGGCGCATTTCGAGATCGACGGCCGCAACCTCGAAGGCGGCGGCATAGGCGGTGTCATGCAAGCGTTCGGGCAGCGCCTCGGCGACACGCGCCAGGACGCCCTCCAGGCCGTCCTTTTCATGCAGCATTTTCTGGCAGGCCTGGGCGACCTCGACCAGCCGCTCCTGATTGAAATCCTCAAATACCGGCCAGGATCGAACGACGTCGCCGATCCGCGCCAGTTCGATGTCGGTCATGTCGCGGTCTGACGCCGAGGTGATGACCATCAGGTAGATCATGGCTTCGTGCGGCGGCAATGGCATTTACAACTCCTTGAGATGGGTCCCGAAGTTAGGAACGAGGGACCGGCGCCGCAAGGAAAAAGAGCCGCGATCGTTGACGCTCCGGTCAGGCCCTGGAGCTGATCCACCCTGAGAGGTGTCGGAATGGCTCTATCTTCTTGTTTGGCCATGGTCTTACCCGGAACCGGGTTCCACTTTTCGGGATCATGGTCTAGAGCATGCGGCTGCCGGCACGGATGCCGGCAAAGTTGCAGGAAATAGCATCATGGCCGGACAACAGCCGATCGATCTCAGCCCAGAAGTCCTTACCGCCGCCGCCGAAAGCAAGGCGTGGCCGTTCGAGGAAGCGAAAAAGATCGTCGCCCGCTACGCAAGCAGCGGCTACCCGGAAACGGTGCTGTTCGAGACCGGCTACGGCCCGTCCGGCCTGCCGCATATCGGCACGTTCGGCGAGGTGGCGCGCACATCTATGGTGCGTCATGCCTTTCGCGTGCTGACCGAAGACAAGGTCAAGACGCGGCTGCTGTGCTTCTCCGACGACATGGACGGATTGCGCAAGGTGCCGGACAATGTGCCTAACAAGGACATGCTGCGCGCCTATCTCGGCAAGCCGCTGACCAGGATACCGGACCCTTTCTCCAACGAGTATCCGTCCTTCGGCGCCGCCAATAATGCACGGTTGCGCGCTTTCCTCGACCGTTTCGGCTTCGATTACGAATTCGCTTCCTCGACCGACTATTATACTTCCGGCCGCTTCGACGCGACGTTGCTCAAGATGCTCGAGCGCTTCGACAAGGTGATGGCAATTATGCTGCCGTCGCTGCGTGAGGAGCGGGCGCAGAGCTATTCGCCCTTCCTGCCGATCCATCCCAAGACCGGCATCGTCATGCAGGTCGCGATCGACGAGCGCAAGCTCGACGCCGGCACCGTCGTGTGGCGCGACCCGGCCACCGGCGAGCGCTTCGAGACGCCGGTGACCGGCGGTCACGCCAAGCTGCAATGGAAGCCTGACTGGGCGATGCGCTGGGCGGCACTCGGCGTCGATTACGAGATGTCCGGCAAGGATCTGATCGATTCCGTCAAGCTCGCCGGGCAGATTTGCCGCGCCCTCGATGCTCCGGCGCCGGAGGGCTTCAATTATGAGCTGTTCCTCGACGAGCACGGCCAGAAGATCTCGAAATCGAAGGGCAATGGGCTGACCATCGACGAGTGGCTGACTTATGCCCCGACCGAGAGCCTTAGCCTTTATATGTTCCAGCGCCCGCGAACCGCGAAGAAGCTCTATTTCGACGTCATCCCGAAGGCGGTAGACGAGTATTACACGTTCCTATCTGCTTATCAGAAGCAGGAGTGGAAAGAGCGCCTGGGCAATCCGGTCTGGCACATGCATGACGGCAATCCGCCCGTCATCGACCTGCCGGTATCGTTCGCGCTGCTGCTCAACCTGGTCAGTGCCTCGAATGCCCAGAACAGGGACGTGCTGTGGGGCTTCATTTCGCGCCACGCGCCGGGTGTGACGCCGGCAACCCACCCCGAACTCGACCGGCTGACCGAATATGCGATCCGCTATTTTGACGATTTCGTGAAGCCGGCCAAAGTGTACCGTGCCGCCGAGGCGGTCGAGCGCGAGGCGCTGACCAAGCTTTCGGAAGCGCTCGCCGCGCTGCCGGCCGACGCCGATGGCGAGGCGATCCAGAACGCTGCCCTCAATGTCGCGCGCAAGATCGAGCGCTACCAAGATCATTCGAAGCAGAGCCCGGAGGGCGGGCCCGGCGTCTCCGTCGCCTTCTTCCAGATGATCTATCAGGTGCTGATAGGTCAGGAACGCGGGCCGCGCTTCGGCTCCTTCGCCGCGCTCTACGGCATTGCCGAAACGCGTGAGCTCATTCAGCGGGCGCTGGCTGGTCAGCTGGCGGCTTGAGGACGCCGTCCTGCTCCTCCAGGATCGAGCCCGGCGCCACAGGCGCGAACCGCGACGCAGCCGGGAGCGGCGGCAGGCCTGAAACGCTCGGCGCCGGCCCGAAGACGCCCTTTTTCGCTGCACGCGCCTTCTCGCCGGCTTCTGTGTAAGCGCTACCTTTGGCGGCGCGCGCCCAGCCGTTTTCGACCAACCATTGGCCGATATCCTGATTGCCGATCCGGCACTCGGCGGCGATCAGGTCACGGCCGCCTTCGGGCGGCACCGTACAGACCACCGCGCGACCGCGCAGAAAAGCGCGGAAGGCCGTTCGCGCCCGGACGCCACAACTCCAGGACTTGCCGCTGTCGGTGCAAGTCTCGTCCTGCTTGACGATGTCGATACCGGAAACCGCAATCGCGTAGCCCTTTGCCTCGATGACCCCGGCGGCCGGCGCGACGGGCTGAAACAGTTTCATGCCTTTCCCGTCCTCCGGCATTTTCGTTTTTGGCGGCTTGGGCGGTCCGGCCAATGCCAGATCGCTCAACGGGGCGCGCGGCTCGATCCGTTCAAGCTCGTCGGAACCGAGCTGCGGCGGCACCACGATTTCCGGATCGATTGCCCTCGAATGCGCCGCCTGCTTGGCCGCCTCTGGTTTCGGGATGGCCGACGTAGCCGGCGCGGCGGGCTGCGGTTCAGCGCTGACCTGGATTTGCTCCCCGGGGCCGCCGCTTGCGTTCTGGACGGCGCGGCCGCCGGCGACAATTGCCGTGGCCATCGCCGGGATCGCCAGAACAGCCAAGGCAAGGTGAGGCAGACGCACCGGCGCGCCCTACTGGCTTGCCCAGACAATCCGCGCCACCCATTCGACATCGCGCATGGGGATGTCGCGGTCCGGGTGATCGGGATTGAGGGAGACCAGCGCGATCGACTTAGGTGTCTGGCGGTCGAGCACCTTGGCCATCACCTCGCCGGCATTGGTCTTGACGACGACGCGATCGCCCTTTCGTATGACAGCCCCCGGCTCGACGATCAGGACATCGCCATTGCGGTAGAGCGGCAGCATGGAATCGCCCTGGACCTTCAAGGCATAGGAGGTTTCGGTCGCCCGTGCGGGGAGTTCGATCAGGTCCCATCCCTGCCCCGCCGGAAATCCGGCGTCGTCGAAGAAGCCACCGGCGCCGGCCTGGGCGAAGCCGAGCAGCGGCACCGACGATTTCTGCACGGGCAGTGCGCCGGATGTACCCCGGCCTTCGACCAGCCCCGCAAATTCATCCAGCGAGGCGCCGGTCGCCTCGATGATCTTGGCCAGCGATTCGGTCGACGGCCAGCGCGGCCGCCCATCCGAGGACAGCCGCTTCGATTTGTTGAAGGCGGTCGAGTCGAGGCCAGCGCGCCTGGCCAGGCCGGAGGCCGAAAGCGAGTAACGCTCGGCGAGAGCGTCGATGGCGGCCCATACGCGGTCATGCGAGAGCACCTTGCTCTCCTTCGAAACAGGAAAAAATACCTTCCCTGTTCTACCCCCTGGCCGCCATCTTGTCCACCGCCGAAGACGGCGTCACGCCGCCTCCTTGGCCTCGTTCCTGGTATAAGGATCGAAGCGCTCATAGAAGGTCTCGCCCTTCTCGGCCATGTCGAGCAGCAGCTTCGGCGCCTTGAACTCGGCGCCGTATTTCTTCTGCAGGCCCTTGGCGATGTTGGCGAATTTCTTCACGCCGATGCCGTCGATGTAGGACAGTGCACCGCCTGTATAGGGCGCGAAGCCGAAGGCCAGGATAGAGCCGACATCGGCCTCGCGCGGATCGGTAACGATGCCCTCCTCCATCACCCGTACCGCCTCAAGCGCTATGGTGACCAGCAGCCGCTGCTTCAGCTCCTCATAGTCGACCTTCTCCGCCGCCAACTGCGGGTAGAGATCCCTGAGGCCTGGCCACAGCTTCTTCTTGGCCGGTTTTGCGGGATAGTCGTAAAAGCCTTTGCCGTTCTTGCGGCCCAAGCGACCATGCGTGTCGACCATCGTGTTGATCAGCGCCATCTGCTTCGGGTCGACCGCCTTGGCGCCGAGATCGCGCATGGTCTGCTTCATGATCTTCTGGGCAAGGTCGATCGCAGTCTCGTCGGTCAACGCCAGAGGACCGACCGGCATGCCGGCGGCCTTGGCCGCATTTTCGATCATCGGCGCCGGAACACCTTCGATCAGCATCTTGTAGGCTTCCGACATGTAGCGCAGCACGCAGCGATTGACATAGAAACCGCGCGTGTCGTTGACGACGATCGGCGTCTTCTTGATGGCGCGGACGAAGTCGATCGCGGTGGCCAGCGCCTTGTCGCCGGTCTTCTTGCCGAGGATGATCTCGACGAGCATCATCTTGTCGACCGGCGAGAAGAAATGAATGCCGATGAAATTCTTCGGCCGCGCCGAATTCCTGGCCAGCGATGTAATTGGGATGGTCGACGTGTTCGACGCGAAGATTGCCGACGGCTTCAGCACCGCCTCGGCCTGTTCGGTGGCATCCTTCTTAACGGCCGAATCCTCGAACACCGCCTCGACCACAAGATCGCAGCCGGCAAGATCGGCGTAATCGGCCGTCGGCGTGATCAGCGACAGCAGCTGGTCTTTGTCCTGCGGCTTGGCACGGCCCTTCTTCACCTGATCCGAGATCAGGTTGTCGGAATGCGCTTTGCCCTTGGTGGCGGACTCCATGTCGCGGTCGAGCAGCACCACCGGAATGCCGGCCTTGGCCGTCACATAGGCGATGCCGGCGCCCATGAAGCCGGCACCGAGCACGCCGATCTTCTTGAACTTCGTTTCCGGCACGCCGGCCGGGCGGCGCGCACCCTTGTTCAGTTCCTGGAGCGACACGAACAACGAGCGGATCATCGCTGCCGCTTCCCTGGTCTGCATGATCTCGGTGAAATAGCGCTGCTCGATTCGCAAGGCGGTGTCGAACGGCACCAGGAGGCCCTCATAGACGCATTTCAGGATGGCGGCAGCGGCGGGATAATTGCCATAGGTCTCGCGGCGCAGGATGGCGATGGCCGGCGGCCACAGATTGGCACCGGCCATCGAATAGATCGGAGCGCCGGGCAGCTTGAAGCCCTTCTCATCCCACGGCGCCACCGGTTTCAAGCCGTTCCTGATCATCGCCTTGGCGGTTTCGACCAGCTTGTCCGGCTCGGCAATCTCATGGATCAGGCCCATTGACTTGGCCTTCTGCGGCGATAGCGTCTGGCCGGAGGTCAGCATTTGCAGCGCCTGCTGCTGGTCGGTCAGCCGCGGTACGCGCTGGGTGCCGCCGGCGCCCGGAAAAATGCCGATCTTCACTTCGGGAAGCGCCATCCTCACTTTGTCGGAATCGGCCGCGACACGGCCATGGCAGGCGAGCGACAATTCGAACGCGCCGCCCATGCAGGTGCCGTTGATCGCCGAAACCCACGGCTTGCCCGAGGTTTCCAGCTTACGGAACAGGCCGTTCATAGTGCCCGCATTATCGAATAGCGCCTTGGTCGCCTTCTCTGTGTCCTTCACCTTGTCGGCGGCGAAGGTCGCCAGCATCTTCTGCAGCATGGTGATGTCGGCGCCGCCCGAGAACGTATCCTTGCCTGAGGTGATCACCGCACCCTTGATTGCCGCGTCGCCCGCCACCTTGTCGACGATGGCGTTCAGTTCGAGCATCACCTCTTCGGTGAAGACGTTCATCGAACGGTCCGGCATGTCCCAGGTAATCATCGCAATGCCGTCGGCGTCGATGTCGAGGGTGAAATTGGTGTAGCTCATCATGTCTCTCCGTCAGACGCGTTCGATGATCGTTGCGGTGCCCATGCCGGCGCCGATGCAAAGCGTCACCAGCGCAGTGTTCAGGTCGCGGCGTTCCAATTCGTCCAGCACCGTACCGAAGATCATCGCACCGGTGGCGCCGAGCGGATGGCCCATGGCGATGGCGCCGCCATTGACGTTGATCCGGTCATGCGGAATGTCGAAAGCCTGCATGTAGCGCAGCACCACCGAAGCGAACGCCTCGTTGAGCTCGAACAGGTCGATGTCCGACAGCTTCATCTTCGCCCGCTTCAACAGCTTCTCGGTGACGTCGACCGGGCCGGTCAGCATCAGCACCGGTTCGGAGCCGATGTTGGCGAAGGCACGGATGCGCGCGCGGGGCTTGAGACCGAGCGTCTTCCCCGCCTTTTTCGAGCCGAGCAGGACGGCGGCCGCACCATCGACGATGCCGGACGAATTGCCGGCATGGTGGACGTGGTTGACCTCTTCCACCTCGGGATGCTTCTGCACGGCGACGGCGTCGAAGCCGCCCATTTCGCCTGGCATGACGAAGGACGGGTTGAGCGCGGCCAGCGACTGCATGTCGGTCGAAGGCCGCATGTGTTCGTCGTGGTCGAGGATGGTCAGGCCGTTCTGGTCCTTGACCGAGATCACCGACTTCTTGAAGCGGCCCTCTCCCCACGCCTTGGCGGCGCGCTTCTGGCTTTCGACCGCGTAGGCATCGACGTCGTCGCGCGAAAAACCGTATTTGGTGGCGATCAGATCGGCCGATATGCCTTGCGGCACGAACCAGCCGGGCAGGCCGACCGAGGGATCCATAAACCAGGCGCCACCGGAGGCACCCATGCCGACGCGCGACATTGATTCGACGCCACCGGCAATGACGATCTCGTCGGCACCTTGCGCGATCTTGGCGGCGCCGAAATTGATGGCGTCCAGGCCCGAGGCACAGAAGCGCGATATCTGCATGCCGGGCGCCTTGGTGTCGTAGCCCGCCTCGAAAGCGGCGGCACGTGGAATGACCGCACCCGCCTCGCCAACTGGATCGACACAACCGAAGATGATGTCGTCGACGGTGCCGGTGTCCAGCCCGTTGCGGTCGCGGATGGCTTCGAGCACCTTGGCACCGAGCCGCACCGCCGGCACTTCGTGCAGCGAGCCATCCTTCTTGCCCCTGCCGCGCGGCGTGCGCACGGCATCATAGACATAAGCTTCGGCCATTTTCCTGCTCCTTGGGTTTGCTGAAAAATCGCTCAGAGCGAGCGCCCGATCAGCAATTTCATGATCTCGTTGGTGCCGCCGTAGATGCGCTGGACGCGGGCGTCGCGGAACATGCGGGCGATCGGATATTCATTCATGTAGCCATAGCCGCCATGCAATTGAAGGCATTCGTCGACGACTTTTCCCTGCAGGTCGGACAACCAGTATTTGGCCATCGAGGCCGTCACCGGGTCGAGGCCACCGTTAATGTGGCGGGCAACGCAGTCATTGTAGAAGACGCGGCCGATGGTCGCCTCGGTCTTCAATTCGGCAAGCTTGAACTGGGTGTTCTGGAATTCGATGATGGCCTTGCCGAAGGCCTTGCGCTCCTTGACGTAGTCGATGGTAAGAGCCAGCGCCCGCTCGACCATGGCGATAGCTGTGGTGCCGATCTGCAGCCGCTCCTGCGGCAATTGCTGCATCAGGTGGACGAAGCCCTGGCCTTCCTCGCTGCCGAGCAGGCTCGAGGTCGGCACACGCACGTCGTTGAAGAATAGTTCCGACGTGTCGTTGGCCTTGAGGCCGATCTTGTCGAGGTTGCGGCCGCGCTCGAAGCCCGCCACCTCGTCGGTCTCGACGACGATCAGCGAGATGCCCTTGGCGCCCTTCTCAGGATCGGTTTTGGTAACGACGATGATGAAATTGGCGAGCTGGCCGTTGGTGATAAAGGTCTTCGAGCCGTTGAGCTTGTATTGGTTGCCGTCCTTCTCGGCCCGCGTTTTGACGCCCTGCAGGTCGGAGCCCGCACCCGGCTCGGTCATGGCGATGGCGCCGATCAGCTCGCCGGTCGCCAGCCTCGGCAGCCATTTCTTCTTCTGCTCCTCCGAGCCGTAATGGAGGATGTAGGGGGCGACGATCGAATTGTGCAGGCCAATGCCGAACCCGTCGACGCCGACATGGCCGATCGCCTCGATAATGGCGCTCTCATGCGCGAAGGTGCCGCCCGAGCCGCCATATTCCTCCGGTATCGAGGCGCAGAGCAGGCCGGCAGCACCGGCCTTCAGCCAGCTTTCGCGATCGACCATCTCGTTCTTCTCGAACTCGTCGTAACGCGGCGCGATCTCTTCCGACATGAAGCGGTGCGCCATGTCGTAGAGCATGCCGACCTCGTCCGCCGCCCAGGCGGGCTTGGGGAGACCGAGGATTTCGGCGGGACTGGTCATGTTTATTCTCTGATCCTCCTTCCAAGCACGCCGCCAGAATTGAGGCTGGCGCGCTGCCGTGGCGACCCCTCCCGGCCGCTTCGCGGCCACCCTCCCGTCGAGGGGAAGGGGGACGTCGAACTTAGAACGCTTCGGCCGGCAGTGCCATCAATGTGTCGCCGCCGCTGGAGATGCGGGCAAGGTGCGCCGCCGTCTCCGGCATGATCCGCTCCATGAAGAAGCGCGCCGTCACCAGCTTGCTGTCGTAGAAGGCCGAGGAACCGTCGGCGCCATTTGCCAATTTCGCCCCGGCAGCCTTGGCCATCTGCGCCCACATGTAGCCCAACGCCACGAGGCCGAAGAGATGCATGTAGTCGGTCGAGGCGGCACCGGCGTTGTCGGGCTTGGCCATGCCGTTCTGCACCAGCCACATCGTCGCGGCCTGCAGGTCGTTGAGGCCCTTCTTCAGCGCCTTGGTGAAGGGCGCCATCTTCTCATCAGCGCGGTTCTCCTCGCAGAACTCGCCGACCTCCTTGAAGAAGGCCTGCACGGCGCGGCCGCCGTTCAAGCCGAGCTTGCGGCCGACAAGGTCGAGCGCCTGGATGCCGTTGGCGCCCTCGTAGATCATGGCAATGCGGGCATCGCGCACGAACTGGCTCATGCCGTGCTCTTCGATATAGCCGTGGCCGCCGAAAACCTGCTGCGCCATTACCGCATGATCGAAACCCTTGTCGGTGAGCACGCCCTTGACCACCGGCGTCATCAGGCCGGTGTAGTCGTCGGCGGCAAGGCGGTCCTTGTCGTCACCGGAGCGGTGAGCAATGTCGGACTTGATCGCCGTCCACAGCGCCAGCGCCCGACCGGCCTCGTTGAAGGCCTTCATGGTCATCAGGCTGCGGCGGATGTCCGGATGGACGATGATCGGATCGGCCTTCTTGTCCGGTTCTTTCGGCCCCGACAGCGAGCGGCCCTGCAGGCGATCCTTGGCGTAGGAAACCGCATTCTGGTAGGCGACCTCCGACAGCGAAAGTCCTTGCAGGCCGACGCCGAGCCGCGCCTCGTTCATCATGGTGAACATGGCTTTCAGCCCGCCATTGGCCTCGCCGAGCAGCGTGCCTTCCGCCTCGTCGTAATTCATGACACAGGTCGAATTGCCATGGATGCCCATCTTCTCCTCGATCGAGCCACAGGAGACGGTATTCTTCTCGCCCGGATTGCCTGATGCATCGAGCATGAGCTTCGGCACGATGAACAGCGAAATGCCCTTCACGCCATCCGGCGCGCCCTCGATGCGGGCCAGCACGAGGTGGACGATGTTGTCCGACATGTCATGCTCGCCGGCCGAGATGAAGATCTTCTGGCCGGAAATCTTGTAGGTGCCGTCGCCATTGGGGACGGCCTTGGTGCGCAGCAGGCCGAGATCGGTACCGCAGTGCGGCTCGGTCAGGTTCATGGTGCCGGTCCAGGTGCCCTCGACCAGCTTCGGCAGCCATGTCGCTTTCTGCTCTTTGGTGCCATGGGTGATGATCGCAGCGATCGCGCCCTGCGTCAGGCCGGCATACATCATCAGCGACATATTGGCCGACACCATATATTCGGCAACCGCAGTGTGCACCGCGTAGGGCAAGCCTTGTCCGCCAAACTCGACAGGTGCGGCGAGCCCCATCCAGCCGCCTTCGCGATACTGGTCGAAGGCTTGCTTGAAGCCTTTCGGCGTCGTTACCGAGCCGTCGTCATGGCGCACGCAGCCTTCAATGTCGCCAACGCGGTTCAGCGGCTGCATCACGTTTTCGGCGAGCTTCGCCCCTTCGGCAAGGATTGCCTCGAGCACATCCGGCGTGGCGTCGGAAAATCCGGGAAGATTGGAATAGCGCTGATACCTCAGCACTTCGTTCAGCACGAACAGCGTGTCCCGGACCGGCGCCCTGTAGATCGGCATACGTTTTCCTCCACCATGCGGTCTTGGCCCCGAAATCAGCCCCGGTATATGAGGATAGCAGGCGGACCAAACGTTACGGGTCGAGATAACAAATATTGACGTTTGCGTAAACGTCAATTCTGCGATGCAGCGAATTTTCTCCCGCGCTCAGGACGGCAAACGACGAAGAACCGCGCAGCAAAAGCCGCGCGGTTCTCATTCGTCAGAAATCGACAGGTTTAGTTTAGCTCGCCACGCTGGCCTGCGGCGCCGAGCGCTCGATCAGCATTTGCCGGACGGTCGACATCGAGGCACTCAGTTCGCTGATCGCGTCGTCGATCAGCGCCCGCTGCTTCTGCAGGCGGGCAAGCTGCTTCTCCGACTTGTCAAGCGCCAACCGCAACTGCTTGGTGTTGGAGCCGTTCGGATCGTATAGGTCCATCATCTGCTTGACGTCACGCAGCGAGAACCCGACCTTGCGGCCGAGCAAGATCAGTTTCAGCCGGGCCCTGTCGCGGCGGGTATAGAGACGGGTCGAGCCGTCACGCTGCGGGTTGAGAAGACCCTTGTCCTCATAGAAACGCAACGTACGCAGCGTCACCCCGTATTTCTTGGCCATTTCGCCGATGCGGACAAGCTCTTCACCGGCTTCGCTCGACATATCGTTGGTGTTGGCCGCGGCTTGGCCGGGCGAAATAAGTTTCATGGTCACTGGCTTTCCCCGTCTGGTGGCGTCGCGGTCGCGGACCTTGCGTCGCCTGAGTGAAAGCGGGGGCGTGCTTCCACTCGTGGTTTCAACAAACAAATCGCAAACGGCGTAATCCGCTCGTTTACGTTTACGTCAATGCTATATCGATAGCCGCCTCACGACGCAAGAGCGTTCTGGGCTTAGAACTTTATGCCGCAGCGGCTATCGGACGATCCCGAAAATCGCAGTCGATCTCGAAAAGGACCCTGCGGCAGATCAAAATTCTACAGCGTCCTTTGTGCGTCCAAAAAGACACGCGGGGCCATCGGAAGCCAGTCGACAAAGTTGCAACTTCTTAAGCTTGGTTAACGCGTTGTTTACCACGTTGGGGCGAAATGTGCGCATGTCGGTTACCCGTGTCTATCCTGTATTGAATTTTTCACGGTTTTTCGGAGCGCGGGTAAGACCCGGGAAGCTCGTCTTCCACTGCAACAAGCCAAGCGGTCGCCTTCGTCCCGGCAGGACTTTGGGAACCTGGTGAAAGCCAGCAATTCTGAAACGGGCGCATTGATGAACAGCAAGCGGTCCTACCTCGATACACTCAACGCCGGCAGGCAACGCAGGCCGCACACGACGCTTGAAGAGCTCAACCGCTCGCTGGAAACTCTGGAGCAGCGGCTGGAGCGGACGCGCGAGGAGACGGCAAGCCGCCCCGATCTACGCCGACCAGCGGCAGAACCGCGCTATCCCAGTGCCCAACCCTATGGCCAGCAACGCCTGTATGAGGACCCGCGCGAGGCGCAGCGGCCGAAAGGTCCGGCAGCGACTTTCGACCAGAATTACCAGGCGATCGCCCGCGATATCGACCGGGTGCGCGGCCAGGAGGACGGCGTCGCCCTGGCCGGCAAGATCGCCGGCGAACTGCGCGGCCTGCGCGAAGAGCTGCGCCAGCAGATGACCTCCGGCCTGCAAAGCGAGTTCGACGCACTGCGCAAGAATATTGAGCGGGCCTTCCAGTCAAATGGCGGCGGCAAGCGCAGCGCCGAACTCGGCGTCGAGTTCGAGCGGCTTTCCGGCGCCATCCAGACACTGGCCGAAAAAAGCGACGACAGAAGCGTCAATATGCTGCGGCTCGAGCTTGAGCAGGTCAAGGCCGCTCTCGACACGCTGGCGCGCGAGGAGAGCGTGCAGGCGGTCGGCCGCCGCTGGGACGATTTCGACCGCCGCTGGAGCGCCTTCGAGGACCGCGTCGACGCCGATCAGCGCAAGCGGTCCGACGCGCCCGGCCTGTCGGCGCTGACCGAGCGGCTCGAACAGATCAGCAATGCCGTCAGCAATCTGCCGGAATCGCTGTCGCTGCGCTCGCTCGAGGAAAAGGTCCGCACGCTTGCCGGAGCGGTCGATCATTTCGCCCGCCAGCAGGACAATCGCGGCAGCGACACATTCAGCCAGATCGACGAGCGGCTCGACGAGATTTCCCGCGCGATCGTCGCCTCGACGGTTGCCGCGCAAGCCAATTCGTTCGACCCGGAGCCCTTCGAACGCATCGAGAAGCGGATTGATTCTCTGGCCCAGCAAATCGAAGAAGTGTCGCAAGATCGTCCGGGCCGGGAGGTCATCGACCGCCTCAACACATTGTCGAGCCGCGTGGACGAGCTGGCCGGCCGAGCCAATCTGCCGGAACAGGCGATGGAACGCCTTGCCAGGCAAGTCGCGCTTATCGCCGACAAGATCGACCACGCACCTGCCATGCCCGACGCCGACTACATCTTCCAGGGGCTCGAGCAGCGCTTCGACGTGCTGTCCAGCATGATGGAACGTCGCCAGGGCGACGCCATCGAACAAGGCAACATGCTGTTTCGCGATCTCGAGCGCCGGCTGGACGAGGTCGCCGACAGGCTGGACCAGCGCATGCCGCAGGTCGACAGCGCCGGCATCATGGATGCCATCGACGCCCGCTTCACCGCGCTGGCCAAGCGGATGGAGACGCGCGTTCCAGATCCTGCCAACGAGGCGGCGATCCGCGGCCTGGAGAGCCGGCTCGAAGACATCTCAAGCCGACTGGATTCGTCCGCGGCACAAGTCGCCAGCATCGACCCGGCGTTGATCCGCAGCCTCGAAGCGCAGGTCGCCGGCCTGACGGCGCATCTTTCCAAGCCCGGCACGCCGCTGCCGGAATTCGACGACATCAGCCCGCGTCTCAACGAAATCGAGAAGTCGCTGGCCGGAACCCGCGATTCCATCCTCGGCGCGGCGCGCGAGGCAGCCGAGAGCGCCGTCCGCTCGCTGGCCGGATCAAGCGCCAACACGGCGGCCGTTACCGGCCTCGCCCAGGATCTGAAGACGCTCGAGGCGCTGACGCGCCGTTCGGACGAGCGCAATTCGAGGACGTTCGAGGCTATCCACGATACGCTGCTCAAGATCGTTGACAGGCTTGGTTCACTCGAGACAGGCGAACCGGCAAGCGCCGAGTTGAGCAAACGCTCCGGCCGGGTATCCAAGATCTCGGTGCAGGACGCACCGTCGATGGACATCGACCAGCCGCTGCCGTTAACGGGCAACATGGCCGATCTCGACGGCCGCGCCGCGGCGCTCGTGCGCGACGAGCCAGGTCCGCGTACGCCGGCCGAGGCCGCCGCTGCAGCCGCCCTGGCGGCTCTCGGCTCAGACACGACGCGTGAAAAAACCGAGCAGGGCGGCGGCAGGAAATCGATGTTAGGCGGGCTGGCGCGCGCCTTGAAGGGCAAGAAGGAGGCCGAGATGCCGCCGCTTGCCGGCTCGGCGGCGAGCGCCGAGATACCGAGCGTCGATCTCGACGAGCCCCTCGACCCCAAGCTCGCCAACCGGCCACTGGAACCCGGCTCCGGTGCACCCGATCTCAACGCCATCATGAAGCGTGTGCGCGACGAGCGCGGGCAGCCGGCCCGGGAAGGCGGCGCCGAAGCGGCGAAATCGGACTTCATCGCGGCAGCCAGACGGGCGGCACAAGCGGCGGCCGCCGAGGCGGACGCCCTCAAGCGCCAGTCGACGATGAAAGGCCCGGTCAAGGCGCTCAGGATCGGCGACCTGCTCAAGGCGCGGCGCAAACCGATCCTGATGGGGGCAATTGCGATCATGCTGGCGCTTGCCGGCCTGCAACTGGGCAAGGCCTTCTTCTCCGACCCGGTCGAAGTCGCCAGCAATGATGCGGCGCCGCCCGTGGCCGCACAGCCGGTGAAGACTGCATCGGCCAGCGTTGCCAGCGAGCCGAAGGCGGACGCGCAGACGGCAGCGCAGGATAGCGCGCCGTCCCCCACCGTCAGGCAGGCAGACCCATCCACTGCGATGACCAAGGACGACGCGGCGGCGCAAACCGCCCCCGCCACGCCGGCAACCGAAGCATCGACGGCGCCCGCGGCCTCCGCGGCAGCTCCTGACCTGGCGGCGCCAGACACCACGGCCGCAGTGCCCGCGCCGGCAGCGGCGACGGCCAGCGACGCCGAGCCAATGGCTGCCGCGCCTGCTACCACCACCGCTGCGGCGCAGGACACGACCGGCACGGTGCCGCCGGCGGATGCTGCCGCGGCGGCAGGCGTTGCCAAGATCGACGTTCCGGCCGGTGTCGGTCCGGCCGCCCTGCGCGATGCAGCGGCCGGCGGCGACGCCAAGGCGCTGTTCGAGATCGGCTCGCGCTACGCCGAGTCGCGCGGCGTCAAGGAAGACATGGCGGCGGCCGCCAAATGGTATGAGAAGGCTGCCGAACTCGGTTTCGCACCGGCAGAATACCGCATCGGCAATTTCTACGAGAAGGGCATCGGCGTCGCACGCGACATCAAGAAAGCGAAGACCTGGTATCAGCTTGCCGCAGAGCAGGGCAACGCCAGCGCCATGCACAACCTGGCCGTGCTGTTTGCGATGGCGGCGGATGGCGTGACCGACAATGAATCGGCCGCGCACTGGTTCCAGGCGGCGGCCGATCTCGGCGTCAAGGACAGCCAGTTCAATCTCGGCATTCTGGCGGCGAAAGGCGTCGGCATGAAGCAGAACCTCGAGGAGAGCTACAAATGGTTCGCGCTCGTCGCCAAGGCCGGCGACAAGGATGCTGCGGCCAAGCGCGACGAAATCGCCAAGGCGCTGAGGCCCGAGCAGTTGGAGCGTGCGCGGGCCGCGGCTGAGCTGTGGAAGGCCAAGCCGCTCGATCCGGCAGCCAATTCGGCCGACATTCCTGAATCGTGGCAGGACGGCACGCCACAGACGACCGCCGGCATCGACATGAAGAAAGCGGTCCAGAACATCCAGCGCATTCTCAACAAGAACGGCTACGAAGCCGGCAACCCCGACGGCATGATGGGCCAGAAAACCAAGAACGCGATCATGGCCTTCCAGACCGACAACGACATGAAGGCAACCGGCGCGATCGACGAAAAACTGGTCAAGGCGCTGCTTGCGCGCAAATAACGGCAGATGCGTCGTTTCCGCGACGCCCTTGCCACAGATTTGCCTGTTAACTGATTGAGTTGTTTTTTGTTTCGGCGGCGCAGCGAAGTTTGACTTCACCGCCCGGCCGGCGCAAGAACGAGATACCCTTCTGACGCAAAATGCCCGCAACGGTTGCATTCGCCAGGAGGCAAACTGATCGAGACTGACGGGTGGGCATCTATCTCCCGATCGCGGAAATTTCCGTCAACGTCTTCGTGCTGCTGGCCATGGGTGCGGCGGTGGGTTTCCTGTCGGGCATGTTCGGCGTGGGCGGCGGCTTTCTCATCACCCCGCTGTTGATCTTCTATAATATACCGCCGGCGATCGCGGTCGCCACCGGCGCCAACCAGGTCATCGCTTCCTCCTTCTCCGGCGCCTTGTCGCACATGAAGCGCGGCACGCTCGACTTCAAGCTTGGCGGCGTGCTTTTGGCCGGCGGCATCGTTGGCTCGACCGGCGGCATCTATGTCTTTGCGTTCCTGCGCCGACTCGGCCAGCTCGACCTGTTCATCTCGCTGCTCTACGTCGTGCTGCTCGGCACCGTCGGCGGGCTGATGCTGGTCGAGAGCGTCAATGCGCTGCGCGCCACCCGCAGCGGCGCCGCACCGGTGTTGAAGAAATCCGGCCAGCACAATTGGATCCACCGCCTGCCGCTGAAGATGCGGTTCAGGGCCTCGAAGCTCTTCGTCAGCGTCATTCCGGTTCTTGGCCTGGGCGCGGCGATCGGCTTTCTGTCGTCGATCATGGGTGTCGGCGGCGGCTTCATCATGGTGCCGGCCCTGATCTATCTTTTGAAAGTGCCGACCAACGTCGTCATCGGCACCTCGCTGTTCCAGATCATCTTCACCTCGGCCTACACCACGCTGGTCCACGCCACCACCAACCAGACGGTCGACGTCATGCTCGCCTTCCTGTTGATGGCAGGCGGTGTCGCCGGCGCGCAATATGGCGCCAAGGCCGGTCAGAGGTTGCGCGGCGAGCAACTCAGGGCGCTGCTGGCGTTG
Source organism: Mesorhizobium sp. M0060 (assembly GCF_040323155.1). Classification (NCBI taxonomy): domain Bacteria; kingdom Pseudomonadati; phylum Pseudomonadota; class Alphaproteobacteria; order Hyphomicrobiales; family Phyllobacteriaceae; genus Mesorhizobium; species Mesorhizobium sp. M0060. Next base: position 82,835 of record NZ_JAMYUP010000016.1, on the reverse strand, counting down.
CTGGTGCTGGCGGTCGCCATCCGGCTCGCCATCGGTCTTTTCGTCACGCCGCCCAATCTCTATTCGCTGTCCGGCGTGGGCCTGAGCTGATGGCTGGCTTGAGGACGATCGCGGCCGCCGCCTTGCTGTCGCTGCTGGCCGCTGCGTCACCGGTAAAGGCGCAGACGCCACTAACCGAAAATATCCAGATCGGCCTTTCCACCGACAATGTCTCGATTACCGCCGGCTTTTCCGGCGCCGACCTGACCATCTTCGGCTCGCTGGAAAATGCCGATCCGCTTGTCGCGCGGCAAGGGCGCTACGACGTGATCGTCGTGCTGGAAGGTCCGGCCCGGCCAGTCGTCGTGCGCCGCAAGGACCGGGTGCTCGGCGTCTGGGTCAATCTGGAGTCGGAGACCTTCGAAAACGTACCGGTCTCCTATTCGGTGGCGACGACGCGGCCGCTGCAGGACGTCACCGATCCGAACAGCTACAAGCAGCTGTCGCTCGGCGCCTCCAACCTCTATTTGCAGCCGGCCGACGCCGGCGACAGCCCGGCGACAATCGAGGAATTCACCGCCGCGCTGCGCGAACGCAAGGCGGCGACCGGCCTCTACAGCGAGAATGTCGGCGGCGTTCAGTTCCTGTCGCAGAACCTGTTCCGGGCCACCGTCAGGCTTGCTCCCAACGTTCCAGTCGGCACCCACAAGGCCCGCGCCTTCCTGTTCAAGAGTGGCCTGTTCATCAAGGAAAGTTCCGCCCAGCTCGAAATCCGCAAGTCCGGTTTCGAACAGTCGATCTTCCGCGTCGCGCACGACTATTCCTTCCTCTACGGTGTCTTTGCCGTGTCGCTAGCCATGTTGACGGGCTGGCTCGGAAGGCTGGTCTTCAGGAAAGACTAAACTCTCGTAAAAGTGGTTTCCCTTTCCGAGGGTATGGGCTAGACCGCGACCCCGGCCCGACCGGACACGAGCTGCTGCTCCCCAAATCAGAATACAGGAACGCAGGATGCGACCAGCATTTGCCGGGATCGACTTCGGCACTTCGAATTCCACCGTGAGCATGATCAGGAACGGGCAGCCGCGGCTGGTGGCGTTGGAAGACGGCCAGGTTACGCTGCCCAGTGCGGTGTTCTTCAATTTCGAGGATAACCGCACCTATTTCGGGCGGCGCGCCATCGCCAACTATACGGACAGTATCGAAGGCCGCTTGATGCGTTCACTGAAGAGCGTGCTCGGCAGCTCGCTCGCCCACGAAAAGACGCGCATCAAGGCGCGCTCGATCGGATTCATGGAGATTGTCGGCCTGTTCATCGGTCACCTGAAAAGGAAGCTGGAAGAAGACGCCCATGACACGGTAGAGAGCGTGGTGCTGGGACGGCCCGTGCAGTTCGTCGACGACGATGCCGAGGCCGACGCCAAGGCGGAGCACGAACTCGAAAATGCCGCTCGTGCCCAGGGCTTCAAGCACATCGCCTTTCAGTTCGAACCGATTGCTGCGGCACTTGACTACGAACAAAAGGTGACGCGCGAGGAACTGGCGCTGATCGTCGACATGGGCGGCGGCACGTCCGACTTCTCAATCGTGCGGGTCTCGCCCGAGCGCGCCCGCTCGTTCGACCGCAAGGACGACATCCTGGCCAGCCGCGGCATCCACATCGGCGGCACCGACTTCGACCGGCTGTTGAGCATCGCCCATGTGATGCCGCAGCTCGGCTATTTGACGCCAACCAAGGATGGCAAACGTAATCTGCCGGCGAGCTACTTCATCGACCTGGCGACATGGCAGCGCATCAATCTGGTCTATACCGCAAGGGCGATGACGCATCTGCGCCAGATCCGCTATGAGGCGGAACGCGCAGACCTGGTCAACCGCTTCATCCACATCGTCGAGCATCGTTACGGCCATGCGCTGGCGGCGCTGGTCGAAAAGGCCAAGATCGAGCTGACGGACCGATCGTCCGCCGATGTAGAGGTCGCGCTGCCCGAGGTGAGGTTCACGGCAGAAATCACGCGCAAGGGTCTCGAAGCCACCATCGCTCGGGATATTGAGCGCGTTGCAGCTACCGTCGAGCAGACCGTCCGCGACGCGCAGGTGAAGCCCTCCGACATCACCGCGGTATTCCTGACCGGCGGATCGACCGCGATCCCGTTAGCCAGGCAGCAGATCCTGGCTCTGGTGCCGCTGGCGTCGGTAATCGAAGGCGATGTGTTCGGCTCGGTCGGGCTCGGGCTGGCACTCGACGCGCAGCGGAAGTTCGGCTGATCCATTTTGTTTTAGCCGCATTTCTGCGACGCAAAGTGATTCCACTTGGCTGCAAAATGTTCTAGAGCGGCGCGGCTTTCTCAGCTTGCCCGCTGAGATGTGCCTTGAGCGCCATCTGAGCCAGACTTGGCTGCCGGTCGCGATGCGTGATCATGGCAAATTCGCGCTTCGGCAGATCGATCGGCACGGAACGCAGGCTGCCTTCGGCGACCGCGCGCGTGACGACGAGTTCCGAAATGATGGTGGCGCCGGCGCCGGCCTCGACCGCCTGGCGAATAGCCTCATTGCTCGGCAACACCAGGAATATCTGCAGATCCGCGAACGAAACCCCGTCGCGTCGAGCAAGGTCCTCCAGCGCCTCGCGCGTGCCCGATCCGCTTTCGCGAATGATCCAGCGAAGCCTGCCAAGGTCGGGATGCCCAAGCGAAACTTCGGCGACCTCGGGGTGCGAGCGCGCCACAACCAACATCATGCGATCGATATCGACCTTTGCCCGCCGCAAAATGTCGGATTCGGTGCGCCCCTCGACCAGGCCAAAATCGGCTGCGCCATCAAGGACATCGGTCTCGACCTGCCGGGTGTTGCCGATGCTCACGCTCAGCCTGACGGCGGGATAGGCTTCGTGGAAGGAGGCCAGCCGGCGCGGCAGCCAATAGCTGGCGATGGTCTGGCTGGCGGCAATCGAAAGACTGCCGGTGATCGTCTGCGAGACATGCTCCAGCACATTGTGGGCGGCCGCAGCTCGCTCGAGGACCGCCTTGGCCTCGGGCAGAAACCGGCGCCCGGTCTCGGCGAGCTCGATGTTGCGGCCCACTCGGTTGAACAACTGTACGCCGTGCTGCTGTTCGAGCGAGCGGACCGCGGCGGACGCGGCCGACTGTGAAATGCCTAACAACTCGGCCGCTTTGGTCATGTGCGCCCGTTCGGCGACGGCGACGAAGATCCGTAGTTGGTCCAGAGTCATGCCGACACTAAGAAGCAAATCCGATTGGAATTACAAGAGCAAGTTGTTAGACAGATTGATTTCTTTGTTCTAAATTTTGGCCCGAAATTGGAAAAAAGTCGCGCCAGAGCAGTCGAGGGTAGAAATTGGTGGGGCTGTTCAAATCCGTGTTTGCGCACTGGACCCGCAGCCTGCGGCGGCGTCTCGTGGGTGAACGCTATCGGCCGGAACAACATTACATGCGCGGCCCAGGCCCGAAGACGAGAGCCAAGGCCGCGGAACGCAAAAACCTCGCCGGATCATGACCAACAAACCGCTGCGCGGCGCCAACTCAGCACCATCACAACGGCCGCTCGCCGATACGCGCGCGCCCGCTGAAGGCGACGGCGTCGATACTTCGCCTGATGTCTCCGACAGCATCGCCAAGACCACCTGCTACATGTGCGCCTGCCGCTGCGGCATCGACGTCCACATCAAGGACGGCAAGGTCCGCTACATCAACGGCAACAAGGATCATCCGGTCAATCGCGGCGTGCTGTGCGGCAAGGGCAGCGCCGGCATCATGCAGCATTACAGCCCGGCCCGGCTGAAGAAGCCGCTACTGCGCACCGGCCCGCGCGGCTCGGGCGAGTTCCGCGAAATCGAGTGGGAGGAAGCTTTGTCGATCGCGACAGAACGGCTTTCGAACATCCGCCGAACCGATCCGAAGAAACTCGCCTTCTTCACCGGCCGCGACCAGTCGCAATCGCTGACCGGTTGGTGGGCGAGCCAGTTCGGCACGCCGAACGTCGCCGCCCATGGCGGCTTCTGCTCGGTGAACATGGCAGCCGGCGGCCTCTACACGATCGGCGGCTCGTTCTGGGAGTTCGGCGAACCCGACTGGGACAATACCAGATATTTCATGCTGTTCGGCGTCGCCGAGGACCACGATTCCAATCCGATCAAGATCGGCCTCGGCAAGCTCAAGGCGCGTGGCGCCAAGGTGGTTTCCATTAATCCGTGCCGCACCGGCTACAACGCCATTGCCGACGACTGGATCGGCATCCGGCCCGGCACCGACGGCCTGTTCGTGTTCGCCCTCATCCATGAATTGCTGAAGGCCGGCCGTGTCGATCTCAACTACCTCTTGCGCTACACCAACGCCCACGGCCTCGTCATCCAGGAACCTGGTGCCGCCGATGACGGTCTGTTTGCGCGCGACGGTGACGGCAATCCGCTGGCTTGGGACAGGGTGGCGAAGACGCCTGTCAATGCCAGCGATGCCGACGCAAAACCGGCGCTGACCGGCAGCTTTCTCGTCGACGGTCGCCGCTGCGTGCCGGTCTTCCAGCTCATCGCCGACCGCTATCTGGACGAGAGCTATTCACCCGAGGCGGTCGCTAGCCGGTGCGGCATCTCCGCCGACACGATCCGACGCATTGCTGCAGAACTCGCGCATGTCGCCTTCGAACAGCAAATCGAGCTGCCGGTGGCCTGGACGGACTGGGCCGGCCGCCGGCACGAGACCATCAAGGGCCGGCCGGTGTCGATGCATGCGATGCGCGGCATTTCGGCCCATTCGAACGGCTTTCACTCTTGCCGCGCGATCCATTTGCTTCAGGTGCTACTCGGCACGGTGGATGTGCCGGGCGGATTTCGCTTCAAGCCGCCTTATCCCCGTTCGGTCCCGCCGGGGCCGAAGCCCGCCGGCAAGAATGTGAGGCCGATGACGCCGCTCGAAGGCATGCCGCTCGGCTTCGTCTGCGGGCCGGAGGACCTGCTGATCGACGAAGGCGGCAAGCCTGTTCGTATCGACAAGGCCTACTCCTGGGACGCGCCGCTGGCCGCACACGGGCTCATGCACACGGTCATCCGTAACGCCTGGGCCGGCGATCCCTACAAGATCGACACTTTGTTCATGTACATGTCCAACATGGCTTGGAACTCGTCGATGAATACGGTCGAGACGATGGCGATGCTGACCGATATCGATGCGTCGGGCGAGTACAAGATCCCGTTCATTATCTATTCCGACGCTTATTATTCCGAGACCGTGCCTTTTGCCGATCTGGTGCTGCCGGACACCACCTACCTCGAGCGGCATGACTGTATCAGTCTGCTCGACCGGCCGATCAGCCACGCCGACGGGCCGGGCGACGCCATCCGCCATCCCGTCGTCGAGCCGGACCGTGACGTCAGGCCGTTCCAGACGATTCTGATCGAACTCGGCGCGCGGCTCGGCCTGCCCGGCTTCGTCGATGACGACGGCTCCGCCAAATACCGCGACTATGCCGACTACATCGTCAATCACGAGCGCACGCCAGGTGTCGGTCCGCTCGCCGGCTGGCGCGGCAAGGACGGGACCTCGGTCGGCAAGGGCGAGGTCAATCTCGACCAGTTGCAGCGCTACATCGACAATGGCGGCTTCTGGCACCAGGATTTCGCCGACGATCAGCGCTACTACAAGATGGCCAACCGCTCCTATCTCGACTTCGCCGAGAACATGGGCTTCATCCCGAAAGCCGAGCCGATCGTGTTCCAACTCTATTCCGAGCCGATGCAGCGCTTCCGCCTGGCGGCACGCGGCCATGGCGGGGTGCTGCCGCCGGAGGCGGAGCGCAGCCGCATCGAGACCTATATGGATCCGCTGCCATTCTGGTACGCGCCCTTCGAAGAGGCTGCGGTCGACAGTCAAGCCTATCCGCTCCACGCGCTGACGCAGCGGCCAATGCACATGTATCATTCCTGGGGCTCGCAGAATGCGTGGTTGCGGCAGGTCACCAGCCAGAATCGGCTGTTCGTGCACAATCGGACCGCTGCCGGCCTCGGGCTTGTCGATGACGACTGGGTGTGGATCGAGAGCATCAACGGCAGGGTCAAAGGGCAGATCAAGCTGGTCGACGGGGTGAACGTCGATACGGTGTGGACGTGGAACGCGATCGGCAAGCGGCGCGGCAGCTGGGGGCTGAAGGATGATGCGGCCGAATCCAATCGCGCCTTCCTGCTCAACCATATCATCGGCGACCAGACCTCCGCTGATGCCAGCGGCAGACGCTATTCGAATTCCGATCCGGTGACCGGCCAGGCCGCATGGTTCGACCTGCGCGTGCGCATCGTCAAATGCGCAGCCGAGGAAGCAGGCTTCACCGAACCGCAATTCGAGCGGTTCAGGCAGCCGCCGCATTTCGAGTCCTCGCCCGACAAGCTCAGTTTCGGCGCCGAATTCCGCCGGGAAAGAGAAGCTGCCGAATGACCTGCCTTCCCGCCCACACCGATAAAAAGCTCGGCCTGGTCATTGACCTCGACACCTGCGTCGGCTGCCAGGCCTGCGTTACCGCCTGCAAGGAATGGAACACCGGCGGCCATATGGCGCCGCTGACCGACATCGATCCCTATGGCGGCAATGTCGACGGTGTCTGGTTCAACCGTGTGCACAGCTATGAGCACATGACGGAGATGGGCGGGCGCACGGTGAATTTCCCGCGCTCCTGCCTGCATTGCGAGACCCCGGCCTGCGTCACCGTCTGCCCGACCGGCGCCTCCTACAAACGGGCGTCGGACGGCATCGTGCTGGTCGACGAGGACAAATGCATCGGCTGTAAATTATGCAGTTGGGCCTGTCCCTACGGCGCGCGCGAATTCGACACCGATGTCGGCGTGATGAAGAAATGCACGTTGTGCGTCGACCGCATCTACAACGACAATCTGGCGGAGGAAGATCGCGTGCCGGCCTGCGTCGCCGCCTGCCCGACCAGCGCGCGGCATTTCGGCGATCTGGGCGATCCGGCATCGGCGGTGTCGCAACTGGTGGCGGAGCGCGGCGGTGTCGATCTGATGCCGGAGATGGGCTACAAGCCGACCAACAAATATCTGCCGCCGCGCGCGCACACCACACGCGCCGCGTCGGTGCCGGCCCCGGCGCTCGAGCCGGTGCGGGCCGAAGGCGGCTTCCTTGGCTGGGTCGACCGCATGCTTTCGAACTGATCCGTGCCTTCATGCATCCAGCATTCTCCGTCGTCTTTTTCACCACCGCCACGGGCGCCGGTTACGGCCTGCTCGCGCTGCTTGGCGCGTTCGCCGGACAGGGCTTTATCCCGCCCGATTTCTGGCTTGGCCTGGTCGGCATGGGACTGGCGCTTGGTCTGATATCGGCAGGCCTGCTGTCGTCGGCCGGCCATCTCGGCCGGCCCGAACGGGCCTGGCGCGCCTTCTCGCAATGGCAGAGCTCCTGGCTGTCGCGCGAAGGCGTTGCCTCGGTCGTCACCTTCGTCCCGGCGGGACTGTTCGGCATCGGCTGGGTGTTCCTCGGTCGCACGAACGGCTGGGTGACCGTAGCCGGGTTGCTGGCTGCCATCGGCGCGATCGTCACCGTCTGCACCACCGGCATGATCTACGCCTCCCTGAAGCCGATCGCCCAATGGCACAGCCGCTTCACCTTGCCCGGCTATTTGATCTTTTCGGCGATGACCGGCAACGTGCTGCTCAATGCGCTGCTGCAAGGTTTTGCTATCGGCTCGAATCCATTTCTGGCGGCTGCCCTATTGCTGACCGTGCTCGGCTGGGGTTTGAAACTGGCGACCTGGCGTCACAACGACAGGCTGGAAATCCCGACCAACGCCAACACCGCGACCGGACTTGCCGGCGGCATTGTGCGGTCTATGGAATGGCCGCATACCGAGGAAAACTATTTGCTCAAGGAGATGGGCTTTCGCATCGCGCGCAAGCACAGCACTAAACTCCGCCAGATCACGCAGGTGCTGGCCTTTGCTTTGCCCGCCCTGCTATTGGTCTCGGCGTTCTCCTTGCCGTGGCCGTATGCGGCGGTGCTGTCGATAGCCGCCGCAATCGCCCAATTCGCCGGCATGCTGGTCGAGCGCTGGCTGTTCTTCGCCGAGGCCAAACACACTGTGACTTTATACTACGGCAGATAGAGCGGGTTCAGCCCGGCCTGAGCATTGAGTGAGAAATTGCAAAAATGCGCTCAGTGCCGAGCATATAGGCCATCAGCGTTTCGCGGCGGAACAGCCCGGCATAGGCGCGGTCAAGCAGATTGAGCGAGCCGGTATAGGCGCCGAAGGCCGGCATGATCATGCGGCCGCCATCGCCGGCAAAGCAGCGCCGCCGCACCGAGCGGCCTTGCTGCACGATGCGGGCGCAAGGATGCAGATGGCCTGATATCTCGCCCTCCACCCTCACCGCCGAAGGCTCGTGCCGGAAGAGCAGAGAGCCGATGGCCAATTCGCGCACGGTCTCGCCTGGCAGGTCGGCCGGTGCTTCCGGGTCATGATTGCCGGCGACCCAGAACCAGTCGCGCCCGGTCATCAGCCCTTCCAGCCTTTCGCGGAAGCTCGAGTGCATGCGCGCGGCGCCGCCGCCATCATGAAAACTATCGCCCAGGCTGATGACGATCGAAGGCTGATAGTCGGCAATGACCGACTGGAGCCGGAGCAACGTGGCTCCGGTATCGTAAGGCGGAACCAACGTGCCGCGTCTGGCCAGCGACGAGCCTTTTTCCAGATGCAGGTCGGACACGGCCAGAAGCCGAAATTCGGGAAAATAGAGCACACCGCGACGGTCACAGATCGCGCGTTCGCCGGCGACATAGACAAAGCCTGCATCCGCCAGAGGCGCAGCCATGGCCGGCGCGACAGTCATTTCGTTCCCATGGCCTCCTCGACCAGCGTGGCTGCATCCATCAGCAGCGTTTCATCGGCCTCGCCGTTCACCGGCATTTTGCCGATCTCGAGCATGATCGGCACGGCGAGCGGCGAGATCTGCTCGAGGTTCTTATGCATGATTCGACCCTGGACGCGCGAGAGCATCTCGGCAAGTCTGCTGACATCCAGCAGACCGGTGGCGGCATCGGCACGCGTCGCCTGCAGCAGGATGTGGTCAGGCTCATGGCTACGCAGCACGTCATAAATGAGGTCGGTTGACACGGTCACCTGGCGGCCGCTCTTCTCCTGGCCCGGGTGGCGTTTCTCGATCAATCCCGAGATGAGCGCGCAATTGCGAAAGGTGCGCTTCAACAGCCAACTGCCGGCCAGCCAGGCTTCGAGGTCGTCACCCAGCATATCCTGATCGAAGAGCGCTGCCAGCGACGGTTTCTTCGCCCTGAACATCCGGCCCATATCGGCCAGCGACCATATGGCAAGCGCATAGTCGGTGGCGACGAAGCCGAGCGGCTTGGCTCCCGCCCTGTCGAGGCGGCGGGTGAGCAGCATGCCGAGTGTCTGGTGCGCCAGCCTGCCCTCGAATGGATAGGCCACCAGATAGTAGCGGTTGCCGCGCGGAAAGGTCTCGATCAGCAAATCGTCGCGTTTCGGCAGCACCGACCTGTCAGCCTGGAAGCGCAGCCAGTCGGCGACCTGCTCCGGCAGCTTCTTCCAGCGCTGCGGATCATCCAGCATGATGCGCACCTGCTCGGCAAGGTAAGTCGAAAGCGGGAATTTGCCGCCGCCATAGTACGGCACCTTGGCGTCGCTGCCCGGCGCGTTCGAGACGAAGCACTCATTCTCGCGGATGCCTTCAAAGCGCAGCACCTTGCCGGCGAACATGAACGTGTCGCCGTGCGTGAGGGTCTCGAGGAACGCCTCCTCGATCTTGCCGAGGACCCGGCCGCCGCGCGAAGCCGCGCCTTTCCTGCCGGCCTGGACATAGCGGACGTTGAGCGCCGGCACTTCGATGATGGTGCCGACATTCAGCCGGTATTGCTGGGCGAAGCGAGGATTGGAGACCCGCCACAGCCCGTCCTTGTTGAGACGAATACGGGCGTAACGTTCGTAGTTCTTCAAGGCGTAGCCGCCGGTGGCGACGAAATCGATGACGCGATCGAATGTCGGCCGGTCGAGATCGGCATAGGGCGCGGCCGTCCGCACTTCTTCGAACAGCGCATCGGCATGGAACGGCGCACCGCAGGCGCAGCCCAGCACGTGCTGCGCCAGCACATCGAGCCCGCCGTTGACCAGCGGCGGGGTATCCTGGGCGCCGAGATAATTGGCGTCGAGCGCCGCCCTGCATTCGAGCACCTCGAAGCGGTTGGCGGGAATGAGGATCGCCTTCGACGGCTCGTCCATACGGTGGTTGGCACGGCCGATGCGCTGTGCCAGCCGGCTGGCACCCTTGGGCGCGCCAACGTGGACGACCAGATCGACGTCGCCCCAGTCGATGCCGAGGTCGAGTGTCGAGGTGGCGACGATGGCACGCAAAGCGTTCTCGCCCATCGCCTTTTCGACGCGCCGACGCTGGGCGACGTCGAGCGAGCCGTGGTGCAGCGCGATCGGCAAGGTGTCCTCATTGACCCGCCACAATTCCTGGAACAGCAACTCCGCCTGGCTGCGCGTGTTGACGAACAACAGGGTCGTCTTGTGGCGCTTGATCTCGTTGTAGATCTCCGGCGTCGCGTAGCGGGCCGAATGTCCAGCCCACGGCACGCGCTCCTCCGAATCGAGAATGGAGATCTCGGGCTTGGCGCCGCCGGTGACGACGATCAGTTCGGCCATGGGCCCCGGTGGATTCTGGCTGACCAGCCAGCGCCGCAATTCGTCGGGCTCGGCGACCGTCGCCGACAGGCCGATCGTCTGCAGGGCGGGCACAAAGCTGCGCAGCCGGGCCAGCCCGAGCGACAGGAGATGCCCGCGCTTCGAGGTCACCAGCGAATGCAGTTCGTCGAGCACGACATAGCGCAGGTCCTCGAAGAAGCGCCTGGCGTCGGGCGCGGCAATCAGCAGCGCCAATTGCTCGGGCGTGGTTAGGAGAATGTCGGGCGGCGCCAGCTTCTGCCGCTGGCGCTTGTGTGCGGGCGTGTCGCCGGTGCGGGTCTCGACGGTAACCGGCAGGCCGATCTCTTGGACCGGCTTGCCGAGATTGCGCTCGATGTCGACGGCCAGCGCCTTGAGCGGCGAGATGTAGAGCGTGTGGATGCCGCGATGCGCCTGCCCCGGCCTTCTCCTCGGCCGTCCGGCCAGTTCGGTCAGCGACGGCAAGAACCCGGCCAGCGTCTTGCCGGCGCCGGTCGGGGCGATCAGCAATACCGACTGCCCGCCCTGAGCCTTGGCCAGCAAATCAATCTGATGGGCGCGCGGCGACCAGCCTTTTTCCGCAAACCATTTGACGAATGGCTCGGGCAGGACGACGGCGGCATTCTGTTCGGCAAGGCGCGGCTGCTCTGTCACGCGCCAGACGTAGCGCGGTGACGCGCAATCGCCAAGAAGAATCAGAACAAAAGGTGATCGATTAGCGTTACGGCCGGCGAAACCCTGTCGGACCGCCATAGAGATAGCCGATGCGGGCGATCGCATCCCTCAGTCCTTCACGCGACACCAGCATGGTGTGGCCGTTGGCGTGGATCATCGTCTCTGCGTCGGTCATAACAGCGACGTGGCCTTTCCAGAACACCAGGTCGCCGCGCCGCAGCCCCGAAAAATCCGGCCGCGGATCGAGCGGTTCGCCGATGGTTGCCGCCTGCATGTCGGAATCGCGCAGCACTTGCCTGCCGGCCATGTGCATTGCCAGCTGCACCAGGCCGGAACAGTCGATGCCGAAGCCCGAGGCGCCGCCCCACAGATAGGGCGTGCCGAGAAAGCTCTCGGCAACCGCAACGTAGTCGCCAGCCGCCTCACCGACAGGCCTGAGATGGCCCGATATGACCGCCTGGCCGGACGGCAACAGCGCATAATGCGTGCCGCGCGTTTCGGCTAAGCCCGTCACCGTCACCGACGATCCCATCGACAGTTGCCCGCTCACCGGAAAGCGCAAGTCGGGTCCCGGATAGAGAAAGGTGCGCGGCACCGAAACGATATGGGTCGGCGCACGGTCCCGAGCGCCCAGTGCCGTGTCGGCGACATAACCGACATAGCCATCGCGTTCGGCCTGGATCCAGGCCCAGCCTTCGACATCCTCGAAGACGAGAATTTCGTCGCCGAACAGAAGCTGGGTGTTGACGCCGGCATCCGGCCGCGGCGCCTTGCGGATGTCGGCCACGGAAGCGGCGATGCGAGCCGGCCGGCCGGCGACGAAACGGTCGGCGGCGACCTCGCCTCTCAACCTGGCATCGGCGAGATCGGAGCGGAAGGCGTGGAGGCGGGCATCCCTGGCGGTCAAATCGGCAACTCGTTCAAATGGGCAATTTGGTCAAATGGGCAATTCTTGGGCTCTGGCAATGATAACATCGCCAAAGCGTTCGACAAAGAGCGCGCCTTCGACCGTGCGCCTGACCAGCACGTTGCGCTTGTCGAGCTCGTCGCGGTGGCGCGACACCAACTTCAGCGCTCCCATCGTGTCGAGCGCACGCGTAATCACCGGCTTGGTAACATTGAGGCGGGCGGCCAGCCCGCGCACCGTGTGTGGCGGCGGATCGAGATAGATGGTGAACAGGATCGCCGTCTGGCGCATGGTGAGATCGGGCGCGTCGTCGCGCACCTCGGACAGCACCACCTGTTGCCATAGTCGCAAGGCCTGACTTGGACGCATGATAATCGACATCCGTCCAGCATGACGGAAAATTGTTTCGGTTCCGTTTCAGTCAACACCTTCGTCGGCTATGCCCGAGGCATCAGCCGTAGCGGTTCGAAATGACACGCTCCAGCGCCCGGATGCCTTGCGCCTCGCCACCGGCAAGGCCGTGCGGGCGGTCGGACGGGTTCCAGGCGAAGATGTCGACATGCGCCCAGCCGGCGGTCTTTTCGACGAAGCGCTTCAGGAACAGCGCGGCGGTGATCGAGCCGGCGAAACCATCCGACGCGACGTTGTTGATATCGGCAATTTTCGACGCCAGCTTGGCGTCATAGGGCTTCCACAACGGCATGCGCCATAGTGGATCCTCCACTGCGACGGAGGCATCTGCCAGCTCGGATGCAAGGGCCTCGTCAACGGTGTAGAAGGGCGGCAGGTCGGGGCCGAGCGCAACACGCGCAGCGCCTGTCAGGGTTGCCATGTCGACCAGCATCTGCGGCTCTTCGTCATCGGCCAAGGTCAGGGCATCGGCGAGCACCAGCCGCCCTTCGGCGTCGGTGTTGCCGATTTCGACGGTGATGCCCTTGCGGCTCACCAGCACATCGCCGGGCCGGAAGGCGTTGCCGGCAATCGAATTCTCGACAGCGGGGATGAGCACGCGCAGCCGGACCTTCAGCCTGGCGGCCATGATCATGGAAGCGAGGCCGAGCACGTTGGCAGCGCCGCCCATGTCCTTCTTCATCAAAAGCATGCCCGAGGACGGCTTGATGTCGAGACCGCCTGTATCGAAGCAGACGCCCTTGCCGACCAGCGTCACCTTGGGGGCATTCTTCGGCCCCCAAATCATGTCGATCAGGCGCGGCGCGTCGGCAGAAGCCCGACCGACGGCGTGGATCATCGGAAAGTTGGCGGCGAGAAGATCGTCACCCTTGGTCACCGATATTTCGGCCTTGTGCGTCGCGGCCAAGGTCCGGGCGGCTTTCTCCAGCTGGCCAGGGCCCATATCGCTGGTCGGCGTGTTGACCAGATCGCGCGCCAGGAAAACGCCATCGGCGATGCGTCTGACGCGGGCGGCGTCGGCGCCCGGCGGCAGCGCGAAGCGCAGCGTCCTGCCGGGCTTCTTGCCATAGCGGGTGAAGGCATAGCTGCCCAGCGCCAGCGCGAGTGCCGTAAGCTCCGGCTCGGCCGGTGCGGACGCAAAATGCCAGTCGCCTTCGGGCAAAGCTCTCGCCAGTGCGCCGACGGCCAGTGCGCCCTCGCCGTTGCCGGTGCCGAACAGGGCTCCGGCAATCGCGCCGTTGTCGTCAGGCACGACCAGCGTCCTGCCGGCCTCACCGGAAAAGCCGTTGGCCTTGGCCCAGGCGACCGAGGATGGCGCAAGTCCGGCCGCCTTCAGAGCGTTCTTTGCCACCAGATGGACCGGCAGCGCATTGCTCAATTTTTTCTCGACAAGTTCGACGGGCATTCGCTGGTCTCCAGCCTCTGAGTCGGCGTTTCTTAACTCTCCATTAGGGTTAACAGAATATTTCTGCGGGAGGGAAGATGACCCCGTAAATGGTCACCCGCATGAACGGAGCCCTGGTACCGATGCCGACCAACCGCAGGATGAACGCCACTGCCAAAAAGCTGATCACCACGGCGTTGATGGTGGCACTTGCTGCAGGCGTTGCCGGCTGCGGAACCAGCAAGTTGACGACAGGTTCGATTTCTCGCTCAAGCGGCAAGCCGCTGGAAACAATGTCGGCGGGCGAACTGCACAATGCCACGATGGCGCTCGGGCAGTCCTACTCGAAAAACCCCAACGACAAGCGGATCGCGACAAATTATGCCGCGGCGCTGCAGATGGACGGCGACGCCGACCAGTCGCTTGCGGTGATGCGCAAGCTGGCGATTGCCTTGCCGAAGGATCGCGACGTGCTCGCCGCCTATGGCAAGGCGCTTGCCGCCAACGGACAGTTCGAGCCGGCTCTCGATGCCGTGCGCCGCGCGCAGACCCCCGAATATCCTGACTGGAAACTGGTATCGGCGGAAGCTGCCATTCTCGACCAGCTCGGCCAAAAGGACGAGGCGCGCCAGGATTATCGCAAGGCGCTGGATCTCAAGCCGAACGAACCGTCGATCCTTTCCAATCTCGGCATGTCGTACGTGCTGGAAGGCGATTTGCGCACGGCCGAAACCTATATGCGCTCGGCCGCCCAGCAGCCGAATGCCGACAGCCGCGTCCGCCAGAACCTGGCGCTGGTCGTCGGTCTACAGGGCCGTTTCGAGGAGGCCGAGAAGATCGCCTCGCAGGAGCTGTCGCCGGAACAGGCACAGGCAAATGTCGCTTATCTTCGCCAGATGCTGGCGCAGCAGAATGCCTGGAGCCAGCTCAAGGACCAGGACAAGGCAAAGCCCGCCACCAACTGACCGCTTCAAGCGCCGAACTGGTGCGAGAATTCCGCAACATGTCAACCGCAAGGAGCCGCGCTGCACCGGCAGCACGGCTTTGAATCATTTCAGCGTTTGTGGCGACGCGGCTGGCGCTACTCGCTGCTGGATTTCGGCTGGTCGCCAAAGATGCCGCGCTGACTCACCTGGATGCCGGCGGGACCCAGAATAATAGCGAACAGCACCGGGAGGAAGAACAGGATCATCGGCACGGTGAGCTTCGGCGGCAGCGCGGCCGCCTTCTTTTCGGCGGCATTCATGCGCATGTCGCGGCTCTCTCCCGCAAGCACGCGCAGCGCATGCGCCACGGGCGTGCCGTAGCGCTCGGCCTGGACCAGCGCCTGGGACACCGACCTGACGGATTCCAGGCCGGTGCGGCTTGCAAGGTTCTCGTAGGCCTGCTTGCGTTCCTGCAGATAGGAAAGTTCGGCGTTGGTCAGGATGAATTCTTCCGCCAATGCTACCGATTGCGCGCCGATCTCATCGGCGACCTTGCGAAGCGCTGCTTCCACCGACATGCCGGACTCGACGCATATCAGCAACAGGTCGAGCGCGTCGGGCCACGCCATCTGAATCGACTGCTTGCGCTTGGTAGCGCGGTTGTTGACGTAGAGCACCGGCGCGTAGAACCCCGCATAGGCAACCACGATGCAAACGAACAGCTTCACGAAAAGCGGCTGCTCGGGCAGTCCTCCGAGCACGAACAGATATATCGCCGCCAATGCAAAGCCGACAAAGGGCAGGACGAGACGGAAGAAAAGGAAGCGCGTCAGCGGATTTTGCCCGCGAAAACCCGCCACTTTCAATTTCTGCAAGGTACCTTCATCCGCCAGCGCACGCCTGAGATCCAGGCGATCGACAATATTGCGCATGCCGACCGACTGTTCTTCGCGCAGGCCCTTGCGGCGGCGGTCGGCTTCGACTGCCAGCCGCGCGCGCTGCTTGGCGCGCAGATCATCGCGCTCCAGCGCCACGGATTTCATGCGCGCCTTGAGCTGGTTCCCGCCAAAGGCGGGCAGCAGCGTGAAGACGGTCGCAAACACCGCGATGCCGACCAGCAGTGCAATCAGCAGAGACGGATCGGTGAGGGTTTTGATGACGTGATCGGTCATGCACGCAAATCCTAGACTTCGAAGTTCATCATTTTGCGCATCACCAGGATACCCATCGACATCCAGACGCCGGAGCAACCGAGGATCAGATTGCCGGTGCTGGTAGTGAATAGGGGCATGATGTAGTTCGGGCTCGTCAAATAGACGAGAAAGGCAACGACGAAAGGCAACGCGCCGATAATCACGGCGGATGCCTTGGCTTCCATGGACAACGCCTGGACCTTGGCCTTCATCTTCTTGCGGTCGCGAAGCACGCGCGAAAGATTGCCCAGCGCTTCGGAAAGATTGCCGCCGGCCTGAGACTGGATCTGGATGACGATGCCGAAGAAGCTCGCCTCGGTGCACGGCATTGTTTCGGGCATGCGCATGGCCGCGTCGGGGATCGACAAACCCATTTGCTGCGAATCGACGATGCGGCGGAACTCGGTCTTGACCGGCTCGGGGGATTCAATGGCGATCAGGCGCACGGCGTCGTTCAGCGGCAGGCCGGACTTTACCGCACGCACGATGATGTCGAGCGCGTTCGGAAATTCGTTGAGGAATGCCTTGACCCGGCGCGCGCGGAGAAACGAGACGAACCAGCGCGGCAGACCCAAGGCGCCTACCAGCAGCGCGCCTGGCAAGACCAGCAGCGGCGCGCCGATGAAATAGGCAAGAGCCGTCAAGACGATGCCGCAGACCGCCGAGTAGACATAGAAGCGCTCAAGCGAGATCTTCATGCCGGCCTGACGGATTTGGATCTTCAGCGGTGGTTTCTTGACCAAGCTCTGATTGGACTTTTGTTTTTGGTCGAGATCCTTCAGCGAATCCTGGACGGATTTGCGACGCTTGGCCGCTTCCGCCACGCGATCGCGCGAAGCCTTGACGACGGAACGATCCGTCTCGGCGGTCTTGATCGATTCAAGCCGCTTGCCGACCTGCTTTTCGGTGCTGATCCGGTTGACCAGGAAAGCATAGGCCACCGCGCCAGCGCTGAAGCCGGCGAGCACGACGAATGCCAATACGGTGCCGTCAATTCCAAACATCGACCCTGGCCCCCACGCTTCCAGACGGATCAGTCAGCGCGTTTCTCCATCGCCTCGAGCGCAACGGCGAGGCGCTGCTCCTCGCCATAGTAGCGGGCGCGCTCCCAGAAATGCGGACGGCCGATGCCAGTCGACACGTGCTCGCCCAGCAGCCTGCCGTTCGCGTCCTCGCCCTTGATGTTATAGAGAACGATGTCCTGGGTGATGATGACGTCGCCCTCCATGCCGATCACCTCGGTGATGTGGGTGATGCGCCGCGATCCGTCGCGCAGGCGTGCGGCCTGTATGATCACGTCGACAGAGCCGACGATGATTTCGCGTACGGTTTTTTGCGGCAGCGTGTAGCCGCCCATGGCGATCATCGACTCTATGCGGTTGAGGCATTCGCGCGGGCTGTTCGAGTGGATCGTTCCCATCGACCCGTCATGGCCAGTGTTCATCGCCTGCAGGAGGTCGAACACTTCGGGTCCGCGCACTTCACCGACGATGATGCGTTCGGGCCGCATGCGCAGGCAGTTCTTGACCAGGTCGCGCATGGTCACTTCGCCCTCGCCTTCGAGGTTGGGCGGACGGGTTTCGAGACGCACCACATGCGGCTGCTGCAATTGCAGCTCAGCCGAGTCCTCGCAGGTGATGACGCGTTCATCGCGGTCGATATAGTTGGTCAGGCAATTGAGCAGCGTCGTCTTGCCGGAGCCGGTACCGCCCGAGATGACGATGTTGCAACGGACACGGCCGATGATCTTGAGAATCTCGGCCCCTTGCGGCGAAATCGAGCCGAACTTGACCAGCTGGTCGAGTGTCAGCTTGTCCTTCTTGAACTTGCGGATGGTAAGTGCGGTGCCGTCGATGGCCAAGGGCGGTGCGATGACGTTGACACGGGAGCCATCAGGAAGACGCGCGTCGCAAATCGGGCTTGATTCATCGACGCGGCGGCCAACCTGGCTGACGATACGCTGGCAGATGTTGAGGAGCTGCTGGTTGTCGCGGAAGCGGATGCCGGTCTGCTCGACCTTGCCGTTGACTTCGATGTAGACGTTCTTGGAACCGTTGACCATGATGTCGGCAATATCGTCGCGGGCAAGCAGTGGCTCCAGCGGCCCGTAGCCCAAAACGTCGTTGCAGATATCCTCGAGAAGCTCTTCCTGCTCGGCGATGGACATCGCGAAATTCTTGATCGCGATGATGTCGTTGACGATGTCGCGGATTTCTTCGCGCGCGCTTTCGGGATCGAGCTTGGCGAGCTGCGACAGGTCGATCGTGTCGATGAGTGCGGAGAAGACCTGGCTTTTGGTGTCGTAATAGCTCTCGCTGCGCTCGCGCTGAAGCCTTTTCGGCTCCGGCGCCAATGGCGGCGGCTCGACCGCACGGCGAACCGGCGGCGCGGCAGGCGCGCCGGACGGCGGCAGTGTCGCGGGCCTGGCAGCTACCGCCGCTTCCACAGGGTTCGCGGCCGCCGGCGCTGCAGGCGTGGGTGCTGGCTGACGGAATTCCGGGATGGTCCGGTTGCCGTCGTCGCTGCCTCTTTTACCAAACATAATCGCTTACCAATTCCACCGCTGAGGCGTCACTTCTTGTTGCCCGAAAGCTTGCCGAGCAGGTTGCCGAGGCCAGCCTTTTTCTTCACCTTAATTTCGCTGCGCCCTGTCAGCACATGGGCGATCTCGTTGATCAAGGCGACGACCGGGCTCTTGGCATCCATTTCACCGAGCATACGTCCGTTGTTGGCGGCATTTCCGAACAAAAGCGGCTCGAATGGGATGACCGACATCGGCGATAGGCCGAGCGATTCGGAGAAGTCGGACGGCGTAATCTCGGGACGTTTCGGCACACCCGCCTGATTGATCACAAGCTTTGGCGCAGGATCGTTCGGACGAAGCCGCTTCAGCATGTCGACCAGGTTCTTTGTGTTGCGCAGATTGGCCAGTTCGGGCGTCGCCGTGATGACGATCTCGTCGGCCTTTACCAGCGTGTTCTTGGTCCAGCCGGCCCAGACGTGAGGAACATCGAGTACGAGGAGCGGCGCGCTACGCTGGGCTATGTCGATAAGCTGGGTGAAAGCGTCGGGATCGAAATCATAGACCCGCTCCAGGGTCGAAGGTGCCGCAAGCAGCGACAGGTGCTCGGCGCATTGGGCGAGCAGCCGGTCTAGATAGACCTCGTCGACGCGTTCCGGCGAGAAGACCGCCTCGGCAATGCCTTGCGCCGGGTCCTGGTCGAAATTGATGTTGGCCGTTCCGAAGGCGAGGTCGAGATCGGCGACAACCACTTCGGATTTGAAAAGGGACGACATCGCCCAGGCCACGTTATGGGCTACGGTCGAGGAGCCGACGCCGCCCTTGGCGCCGATGAAGGCAATCGAGCGGCCGATTGGCTCAGCTTCCGGATCAACGAAGATCGAGGACACCACGCTGACGATGTCGGCCATCGATACCGGCGCAATGACATATTCGGAAATGCCCGAACGGATGAGTTCGCGGTACAGGCCGACATCGTTGTAGTGGCCAACAACCACCACCTTGGAACTCGGATCACAATGTTCGGAGAGCTGGGCGAGCTGTTCCAGCAACAGCTTCGGCTCGCTGCGCGATTCAAGCAGGATCAGGTTCGGTGTCGGCGCCGACTGGTAGAATTCGATAGCGGTGGGGATGCCCCCCATATGCACTTTCAGATGGGCCTTGGCCATGCGGCGATCCTCGCCGGCGCGCTCGACCGGATTGGCTACGCCTTCGGTCTCGCAAAATGCCTGGATCGAAATGCGTGGGATCGGCCGCAACGCCTGCATCGCGGCAATATCCTGTTCCGAGGTTTCGCCGCCTGCTACCTCTGTGTCATAGGCAAGATTGCTCATTGTCATCTCTTTCCGTGACTTGCGCGGCTTAGGGTCTGTTGAGCCTCAACACTCGTTAATATTCGACTTCCGAATTGCCGAGGAATTCATCCGAAATACCTCTGTCACGATAGATGTCGATCACTCCGCTCCGATTTGCCGCGTCGATGGGTGTCTGCTTGCGCGGCCCGATCAGATCGGCCGGATTGGCCATCTGGGCGGCAAGATTATTCTGATACGAACAACCGAAATCGGCATAGTGCTTGTTTTCCGAAGTCTCCAGCAGGTCTTCGGGCCAGCGGCCGCATTTATCCGTCTGGGCCTTCACCGAGACAAAGGCGACACGGACCGGCGCGGACGCTTCGGCCGAAACGGACTGATAGGATCGCATCGCAATCCGGTTGCGGCTGATACCACTGGCAATGGCAAGCCTGGCGAAATCGCGGCCGGCCGCAGCCGCTGCGATCTCGTTGGCTGAACCGCTCGGGATTTCGATCGTCAGCACCGGAGCGGCGCTCTTGTCGTATCCGTCCAGGAAACCCAGGAGCGTGTCGCGCTGGAATCTGGTCATGCCACGGTCGCCGGCGCCGACCGGAAGGTCGATCTTCTGGATCTTCTCGGCGATGACGATCGGATGAGTGGTGCGATAGTCGTCCGGTATGGCACCGACCGTGACGCTGTCGCGATTGGCGCAGCCGGCCAGTAATGCCGCCACCGCAACCGCCATGATGGGAACGGCAGGCCGCCAGATTCGCGAATGGACGGACCGTATCGCGGTGATCGCCCTTGCCTTCGATGCTGACTGAGACATGTCCGCTTCCCCGCTTACTTGTAGATGAAGCCGACAACGCCGTGATAGCGGCCGTTGGGCTTGTCGGTCTGCATGGTGCCGTAGACACGGTTAACGCGACCAAGGAATATGCCGGCACCGTCGCTGGCGGCGTTGAAATTGTCATCCGGCTTGGCAAGCTCGTTACGCGCCACCGGCTTCACCAGATAGGGCGTGATGATGATGACGAGCTCGGTCTCGTTGCGAACGAAATCCCTGCTGCGGAAGAGCGCGCCAAGCACCGGAATCTTTGTCAGACCAGGCAAGCCGTTGACGGCTTGCCTGAGATCGTCGCGGACAAGGCCGGCAATCATCATCGAGCCGCCCGAAGGCAGTTCCACCGTTGTGTCGGCCAAGCGTTTGCGGAGCGACAGGGCGTTCATGCCGGGGCTTGTTACACCTTCGGACAAAGATACTGATCCCTCCGTTGTCGGCTCGGAGACCGAGGTCCTGACCTTCAGGCTGATGCGGCCGGGAGACAGCACCACCGGCTGGAATTCCAGGCCAATGCCGTATTCGATCTTCTCGACTGAATAGGTCTTCAGACCGGTCTGGTTATCGTTGGATACAGCTTGGGAAACGCTGGTCACCATATTATATTCGCCGCCGACCTTGAAGGTCGCCTTCTCGCCGGATACCGCCGTCAATGTTGGTTCGGCCAGGGTTTTCATGACGCCTGACTGTTCCATGGCGTTGATGTAGGCCTGCAGCGTCGAGCTGCCGATAGCGAGGCCCGAGTTCGACAGCGACTTGCCCAAACCGGTGAAATTGTCGCTTACCGCACCCCAGCTGATGCCGTTGCTGCTGCCGTTGCCCATCATATTGACGCCGAGCTGCTTCATCACCGAGCGGCTGACTTCGGCAACCGTCACCTTCAGCGTGACCTGATCGTCGCCGATGATCTGCAGCAGGTTGACGATCTTGCTGACGCGGCGCTCGGCATCCGGGTTGTCAATGGCGACGCCAGCCTCGGCCGAACCGCCCGCAGCAGTCTGTGAATATTGGCCCGTGGTCGCTTCGCCGCCGGAGACGAAGATGTTCGCCAGGTCTTGCGCGCGCTTGGCGTCCAGAGGGGTGTCCACGGTTCCGGTCAGAACAACGTTGTCGTTCAGCAACTCGACCTTGACCTCCGATGACGGGATGAAGCGCTTGATATAATCCTCCAGTCCGGCAACATCGCGTTCTACCGCCAGATCTAGGCTGACGATCTGCTCGCCATTCGGGCCAAAGACGAAGATGTTGGTCTCGCCGACCGCCTTTCCGAATAGATAGATGCGCCTGGCGGTGCGGGTCACCGCGTCGGCTACAGCGGGGTTGGCGACGAGAATGTCATAGGCATCGCTCGGCAGGTCGATAACCACCGATTTGTTCAGTCCGAGCTTGACCCGCTGGGTGGCGGTCGAAGCCGTGACCCTGGCATTGCTCGCCGCACTGGCGTCCAGTATGCCATATGCATTCGTGCCAAGGATGAACAGGCCGATCGCCGCAGCCAGGGTGACTGGCAGTTTGGTTTTTAGCCTCATTTCCTCGCCCCCACTTCGGAAACTTCGCCCGACTTGATCAACCGCACCGTCCCGCGCCGGCCATTGCCGGAAACCAGATAATCGGCCTCGCTCAGATTCTTGTCCTGACTGTCCTTGATCGAGCGCAGAGCCAATGTCAGGCGATCCGCCATCTGCTGCGCGACGGTGATGATCTCGGACTGCTGCGGCGTCAGTTCCAGGGTGGCAGTCTGGCCGACCCTGGTCTTCTTGCCTTCCTCGTCCTCCTGAATGGTCTGGTCGATCGCCAGGACGCGAATGTTCTTGAGGATGGTTTCCGTCGTGAAGCCCGGACCACCGCCATTGGCGGTATCGGCTCTGCGGGTCATGATGACGTCGACGAAATCGTTGGGAAGAATAAAGCCACCGGCCGAAGTGTCGGCCGAGATGCTTGTGGCGACGGCCCGCATGCCGGAGGGCAGGATCGACGACATGAAGCTTTGCCCCTCACCGATCAGCTTCGAGCGCCGCAGCGGCTCGCCGGCATAGAGCGCCACGCGGGCAACGGCGCCCTTCAGCTTGTCCAGCGCTTCAGGCTCGGCGGCGCGGGTGATGAAATTTGCGTTGATGCCGGCGGACGGCCATGACTCCCAGGAAATGTTGTTTTCAAGCGGACTGCCCATCGGAACGTCGCCGGAAAGAACAAGCACGTCCTGCAGCGCGATCGCCGGCGCCTGAGGACCGGAATCGACAATCGGAGGCGGCGGAGCCGCGACCATGTTCTTCGCGACATAGCCTGCACCACCGGCCGCGGCTATCGCCACGCTCAGAATAATCAATCGGGATGCTGGCATCTGTCCGAACCTCGCCCTTGGCAATCCACCTCGCCAAGCCGGACTTTGCAGCGGCAATCGTCAAAACAAGGTTAATGTTATACTTACGATCGTGATTAACTTAAGGTTTACATAAATTAGAGCGACCAAGGCCGGCCCGAACGAAAGGCGTGGGCAACTCGCCTGCCCCGGCGCCAATGGAGTAAGCAAATTCAGCCGGCAAGCCTGGTGAGTGCCCAGGCCATCAATGGCGAGTCCGGATAGGTAAGCAGACCGCCAATGCCAAGCGCAATGCCGTACGGAACACCGGTCGCTTCATCTGCGAAATGGCGCAGGAACCGATTATGGCTTGTGACGGCGGCAAGCAGCGATTTTCGATAGGCGAGGATGGCAAGCGTCAGCAGACCGCCGATGAATGTCGAGGCGACGAGATACTCGACGAGATGGATGTTCAGTCCCATCCATACGGCAGTGGCGGCCAGGAGCTTGGCGTCGCCGCCCCCCATGCCGCCGAGGGCGAACAGGCCGAACGTCACCGCAAGAACCAGGCCGCCGGCGGCGAAATGCCAGCCATAGGTGGCCCAGTCCACGCCGGTCAAAGGCGCAACCAAGGCGAAGACAACGACGAGCAGGACGGGCACGCGATTGGCGATCGTCATTGACAGCATGTCGGAGATCGCGGCAAAAAGCATGCAGAACGGAAAGACGACGAAGATCGCGGCTTCAAGCATGGGCGTGGCGCCTATGGTCAAACTGTACCTGGTCCAAGCCTAGGCATGTTCGATTAACGATTGATGAGGTCTAAATTTCAAATCATGCGTAGGACTAAATAAGGGCCGCCAGTGCGGCGGCCCTTATTGGAAACAACCGAATGTTGTTGCCTGTTACGAACCGTTGACTTTACTGGCGATCTTGTCGAACTTGGCATTCAGCGCGTTGCCGAGCGAGCCGGCGCCGACCATGATGGCGAGCGCGATAAGAGCGGCGATCAGACCGTATTCGATAGCGGTCGCGCCGGATTCGTCCTTCACAAAACGTGCGATGAGGTTAGACATTCGAGCTCCTACTCCAATTGTTACAGCACTTCCGTCAACTTCTCTTGGTGGCTGATCGGATGCTGCGAATCTAGCGCGAAGCTGTTTCAATCGACTTAATAAACAGGCTTACTGATTCCTTTCGCGCTTCGATGACATTGCGTGGTTAACCCAGAACTAAAATACCGGCCACTGGACGCACTGGCTGACAAAGGCCGCGAAAGGCGCAATTCGGCAACGCCTTTGAGCCGTGCCAGCTAGCCCAATGCCGGTTCCGGATTAATCATGACCTCCAGCCGCTTAACGGTTGGTTCACCAATCTCGTTCATGTTCTGTTGAACAGTTTGTTGCTGCCGAGGAGCGCCTCAATGGCCGGGCCGAGATCGTTATTTCCAGTTGCGGCGCTTCTTGCCGCGGCGGCCTTCGCTGTTCCAGCGATGGCCGGCGCCGGCATCGAAGTCACGATGAACCAGGCAAAGATCGTCAAATTGTCGCGCGCCGCCGATACGATTGTCGTCGGCAATCCGGCGATCGCCGACGCCTCCGTCCAGGACGCATCGACGATCGTGCTGACCGGCAAGGGATTTGGCGTCACCAATCTGGTTGTCCTCGATCAGGAGGGCAACCCGATCATCGATGAGCAAATAACCGTCGTGCGCCAGGCAGCGTCGTCGGTGCGCATCTATCGACGTGCCGAAGTACAGACCATGTCCTGCGCGCCATATTGCGAAAGCTCGTACAAGAGCGATGCCGAGAAGGCCTCTGAAGCCGAGATGAGCGCCGGGCATTAGCTGGCCGACCTCTCCGCCTTTGCGGGAACGCGCTTCGGTTATCGGCCGGTTAAGGCCTTCCCGCCGAATTTAACGGTCATTCCAACCGGACTTCAATCGGTTCCGACTAATGCTGGGTCCGATACAGAACCGGAATCGGCGGGTAGAGGACATGAGCAAGGCAGGACGAGCAGGCTTTCCCGGGAGGTTTTTGGGCGACCGACGCGCAAGCACGGCGATCGAATTCGCCATGCTTGCAATTCCCTTCGCGCTTCTCGTCTTCGCCATCCTGGAGAGCTGCATTTCATTTGCCGCACAAGAAGTGATGGCAAACGCCACAGACGACATCGCGCGCCAGCTGCGTACCGGCCAGCTAAGACCTGCCGATGTGTCCGGGACCAAGCTGCGGGATATGATCTGCACCAAATTGGAGATCATGGTCGCCAAGACCTGTCCCGGATTGCTGGTGGATTTGCGCGAATATCCGACCTTCGCCGATGCGGCGCTGGCCGGTTTCAAGATCCAGGACGGCGATGTCGTGCTGACCAAGGGCACGAGCACGCAGACCTTCACGGTCGCACCGGGCCTGGCGGAGTCGAGAAACATGCTGCGGGTTTTTTACAAATGGCCGGTGATGACCGACTTCATGGCCAAGTCGATGGCCAATCTGAAGGACGGCAAAACGCTGCATTTCGCTTCGATCACTTGGCAGAACGAGCCGTTCGACAACTGAACCGCGTAGTCGCTTGAAAAGGGCAAAGCCATGATTCGTGCGGGGGCACAGCTGGGCATCGCAGAGATTTGTACAAGAGCAATCCGGCTTTGCTCGGACCGCCGCGGTATTGCGGCTGTCGAGTTTGCCCTCATCGTGCCTGTCCTGTTGATCATGTACTTTATGACCATGGAGGCCTCGCAAGCCATCGAGACCAGCAAGAAGGTCAGCCGCATCGGCAGCATGGTAGCGGACCTTGTCACGCAGCAGCAGACCATCAAGGCGGCAGATCTCGATGCCATCATGGCGATCGGCAGTTCCACGCTTCAGCCCTACAACCGCTCGAAACCGAAGATCATCATCACGGCGATACAGGTGACGAACGAGACGACGCCGAAAGTCCTGGTCGTGTGGTCGCGCAAAGTGGTCGATGGCGTCTCTAGCGTCGACGCCGTCAAGGACTCCGCCACAACGGTCCCGAGCGCGCTCAAGATCAAAGGCACTTTCCTCATTCGCGTCGAAAGCGACCTCGCCTACAAGCCAATCATCACCTGGTCGGCGGACGGCCAAAGCCGGTTTGGGTTAAGCTCGGTCTTCAATTCGATTTCGATGGCCGAAACTTATTATCTTCGGCCGCGCAGGAGCCCGACCATTCCGTGCAGCGATTGCTGATGCCTAAGACCTGCTAACCTGGCTGTTGCTATTGCTTGAGACCGCGGGCCGAGACCAGGTGCACGATGGCCGCAGCCAGCACATAATCCCTCGGACCGGCAACGGCGAACCCGCCGGAATGTTTCTGCTCCAGAAGATCGTAAATGTCCGGCGAGGTTGATCTGAGATTGGTGAGAAACACGGCGAGCCGGCGCTTGGCTTCGGGGTCCAGATCGCTGCGGACGGCGTGCGGGCCATATCTCAGCAGGCCTGACGTCCATACGACCTGAAGCGCTGATTTCGAGAGCCCTGCGGCCTCGAGCCTCGCCACCGTGCCGCCAGGAGGGTTTGGCTGTCCGTCGGCCACAGCCGGCATCCAGCCGAATATGGCATCGGCCTCACCGTCGACCAGCATCGCTTCAGCTGCGGCAGCCGAATTGGCGTGGGTCAAAAACGGTGCATCTTCCGCCACGTTGACCCCGTCTGCAGCCAGCCCGGCAAACGGCAACAAAGCACCACCGACGCTGTCGGAAGGCGCCATGACGACCCGACGGACTTCCATGGCCATCAGATCGGGAACCCTGCCGTCGCGCGTCAGCAGAACGGAGCGGATGCCGATGGCGCCGTCCGAATCGACCGGCGCCACGAGAGGTTCCACACACCCGCACCGTTCGGAGGCGGTGGCGTAGGCAGTTGCCGAATAGACGGCATATTCGATGCGGCGATCGGCCTGCGCCTCGATCAACGCCGCATAGTCGCGGGCAACGACAAACTCCACCTTCATGCCGAGCGCTTTGGTAAAGGCGTCGGTCAGCAGCGCCAGACCTGGAACAGTGTTGCCGGCGCCAGGCTCGGCGAGTATACCGATACGGAACGTTCCGACGCGCCAATCGGCGCGCGCCGGGCCCGCGCAAGATGCATCCAGCAGCAAGGCCAGTACGGCAGCGAATGCTTTCAGGGCAGGCCTCATGCGAGCTCCATGCCGCGCATTTCCATCGGCAGATCGACCATGCCGCGATTCGTCTCTCCCGGACCAGCGCGCCAAGCCGTGCCGTTCGGGTTTCCGAATTGCCAACGGCAGCACGGAACCCTATGTCTGAGCCAACACACAGGCAATGATGAACCCTTCGATGGCACGCGCCTTCCTTTTTGTCCTTGATTCCTTCGGCATCGGCGGCGCGGCCGATGCCGAGCGCTATGGCGACACTGGTTCCAACACGTTCGCACACATCGCGCAGGCCTGCGCGGAAGGCCGCGCCGATCGCGAAGGCTTGCGTGACGGACCGCTTCTCGTACCCAACATGCTCTCGCTCGGCCTCGGCCATGCCGCGGCAACGGCGACGGGTTTCAGGTTCGAGAACGGCGGCAGTGCCCCGCTTGCCGCCGCCTTTCACGGCGCGGCACAGGAGGTTTCGAGCGGCAAGGACACGCCGTCGGGCCATTGGGAAATAGCCGGCCTGCCGGTCCGTTTCGACTGGGGTTATTTCCCGGACACGATTCCTGCCTTTCCAGCCGAGTTGACCGAAGCGATGGTGCGCGAAGGGAAGGTGCCCGGCATTCTCGGCAATTGCCATGCCCCGGGCACCGAGATCATCGAACGGTTCGGCGACGACCATATCCGCACCGGCAAGCCGATCTGCTACACCTCGGTCGACTCCGTCCTGCAGATCGCCGCGCATGAGGTTCATTTCGGCCTGGAACGGCTTTACGACTTCTGCAAGGTGGTGCGCGGGCTGGTCGATCCGCTGAATATCGGCCGCGTCATCGCGCGGCCGTTTGTCGGTGAAACCGCCGCCACGTTCGAGCGAACGCATAATCGTCGCGACTATGCGGTACCGCCGCCGGAACCGACACTGCTCGACCGGCTGACGGCGCGCGGCAGCCGGGTTATCGCGGTCGGCAAGATCGGCGACATTTTCGCCCATCGGGGGATCTCGGAAGTCCGCAAGGCTGCCGGCAACATGGCGATGTTCGACAAAGCGCTTGGCGCCATGGAAGATGCCCGCGACGGCGACCTCGTCTTCGCGAACTTTGTCGACTTCGACACCGAGTTCGGGCATCGGCGCGACGTTGCGGGCTACGCCGCCGCACTCGAAGCTTTCGACCGGCGCCTGCCTGAGGCATTCGCACGGCTGAGGCCAGGCGATCTGCTCATTTTGACCGCCGATCACGGCAACGATCCGACGTGGCGCGGCACCGACCACACACGTGAGCGTATTCCGGTTATCGGCACACGGCCGGGTTTCAAAGGCGCAGACATCGGACTGAGGACGACGTTTGCCGACATCGGCGAAACCGTGGCCGAACATCTCGGGCTGGCGCGCGGCCCTTACGGCACCTCCTTCCATGCCACGATAGGCGGCCATGCCTGAGCTGCCGGAGGTCGAGACAGTCAGGCGCGGTCTGCAGCCGGTCCTTGAAGGTGCCTGCATCGTCGGTGTCGAGGCACGCCGGCCCGATTTGCGGTTTCCGTTCCCCGAGAGATTTTCGGAGCGGCTGACCGGCAAGACGATTGCAGCGCTCGGCCGCCGCGCCAAATATCTGACGATGCACCTGGACAACGGCCCTGTGCTGATCTGCCATCTCGGCATGTCGGGTTCGTTTCGCATCGAAACGGCCGACGAGAGCGCAACACCCGGCGCGTTCCACTACGAACGTTCGAAAAACACCACTCACGATCACGTCGTCTTCGATGTAGCATCACCTGCCGGCGTCCGCTCTCGCGTGATCTTCAACGACCCACGCCGCTTCGGGTTCATGCTGTTTTCGGAAGGGGAGCCCGACATGCATCCGATGCTGGCGGGATTAGGCGTCGAGCCTACAGGCAATGCACTGGACGGCGCGCTGCTCGCTTCGCTGCTGAAAGGTCGCAAGTCACCTCTGAAAGCGGCACTTCTCGACCAACGGCTGATCGCCGGGCTAGGCAATATCTACGTCTCGGAAGCGCTTTGGCGGGCCGGCCTGTCACCGCTGCGCGAAGCGGGCACCCTCGCGAGAGCCGGCAAGAAAGCCAAAGAACAGAGCGAACGCCTGGCCGAGGCAATCCGCTCGGTCGTCGCCGATGCGATAGCCGCCGGCGGCTCGTCGTTGCGCGATTATATGCAGACCGATGGATCGCTGGGCTACTTCCAGCATTCCTTCGCGGTTTATGATCGCGAGGGCGAGGCCTGCTCCAAGCCTGGTTGTGGCGGCCACATCGAGCGTATCGTGCAAAGCGGTCGCTCGACCTTCCACTGCCGGACCTGTCAGGCTTGAACCAGAAGCGAGGAGGAGCAAGCATGGGCTACGAAACCATCATCGTCGAAACCCGCGGCAAGGTCGGGCTGATTACGCTGAACCGGCCGCAGGCGCTCAATGCACTGAATTCACAAGTGCTGGCGGAACTGGTCGCGTCGGTGAACAGCATGGGCGCAAATGCCGACATCGGCGCCATGGTCATCACTGGTTCGGAAAAGGCTTTCGCGGCAGGTGCCGATATCAAGGAAATGCAGTCGATCTCCTATGTGGATGCCTATCTGCAGGATTTCTTCGTCGGCTGGGAAGAATTTACGCGGGCACGAAAGCCGATCATCGCGGCGGTGGCGGGCTACGCGCTGGGCGGCGGCTGCGAACTGGCGATGATGTGCGATTTCATTATCGCCGCCGACAACGCCAAGTTCGGCCAACCCGAGATCACGCTGGGTGTCATGCCCGGCATGGGCGGATCGCAGCGACT
Organism: Mesorhizobium sp. M0060; assembly: GCF_040323155.1. Taxonomy (NCBI): domain Bacteria; kingdom Pseudomonadati; phylum Pseudomonadota; class Alphaproteobacteria; order Hyphomicrobiales; family Phyllobacteriaceae; genus Mesorhizobium; species Mesorhizobium sp. M0060. Next base: position 52,794 of record NZ_JAMYUP010000016.1, on the reverse strand, counting down.
GACCCGCTTCGTCGGCAAGTCGAAGGCGATGGATATGTGCCTGACGGGGCGAATGATGGACGCAGCGGAGGCCGAGCGTTCCGGCCTGGTCTCGCGCGTCGTGCCAGCCGGCGAGTTGATCGAGGAAGCGCTTAAGGCCGCAGCCAAGATCGCCGGTTTTTCCTTGCCATCGGTGATGATGGCAAAGGAAGCCGTAAACCGCGCCTATGAGACGACGCTCACCGAGGGCCTGCGGTTCGAGCGTCGGCTGTTTCACTCGCTGTTTGCGCTGGATGACCAGAAGGAAGGCATGGCGGCCTTCACCGGCAAGCGGAAGCCGAATTTCACGAACCGATGAAATGACGAAGGCACCGGTCAAAAAGAAAGCGCTGCAGCGTTGACGCGCCGGAAAAGCTGAACTATAAGCCGCACCAACCGAGGCGGCCCTGTGGCTGCCCGTTTGTTTTTTGCGCCCCGCGGTATCCCGCAAGCGCCTACCAGATCAGAAGAGAGGCACCATGGCCAATACCTCCTCGGCCAAAAAGGCAACGCGCAAGATCGCCCGTCGCGCAGCGATCAACAAGAACCGCCGCTCCCGCGTCCGGACCTACATCCGCCAGGTCGAAGAGGCGCTCGCGGCCGGCAACAAGGCGGCCGCACAGGCTGCCTTCAAGGTGGCCGAGCCGGAATTGATGCGCGCCGCGACCAAGGGCGTGGTGCACAAGAACACGGCATCGCGCAAGGTGTCGCGGCTGGCCCAGCGGGTCAAGGTGCTGTCAGCCTAGACACTTTTCCCTGAACTGCCCTTCCTAAAACCCGGCCGATCGCGCCGGGTTTTTTCGTTTGCCGGCAAGTACTTAAAAGAAAGCCCGCAAACGGTGCTCCACGTGCATTTCAAAGTTCGAAATGCTTTGCCGGCATATACATGCCCGCTGATATTCGCAGCCGCCGAAACCGCCAATGCGAAAATTTCCGAGCATCACAGATTACCGCTTCTTTTCAGAGGCTTACCGATGGTGATCCACAGCTTGTTCACATCGGCTGCGGCAGATAGGCGACAATTGGCTGTCAAGTGAATTATTTCAGAAAATTTCGCGTTGTGCGGCCTTTTTCATATTCGCCGGAAAAGGGTTTGAATCACAATGGCTTTGTCAAAATCAGTTGTTGCAGCATGACGTCCGAACCGCCCCTTGCTAGTCAGATTCCTTAAAAATCCGTTAGGGGTGGCCTTGCCCTATCCACAGCGATTTCGGTAATGTCTGTCTATCGAAGGGACGGGCCCTTGGCCCTTGACCAGCCTGAAACCGGCCAGCTCAAATTGGCAGAGTTTACAACGCGGATTCAACTCCGCGGACGGGTTGGTTTGTCTTTTCGATACGGTAGGGGACTGGCGTAATTGTACATGGCAGGTTGACGGTGCGCCGGCGGTTTTTCGCCGGACGACATTTTATTGTCCTGACATGACCAAGGCGGATCGGCTCTTGGAGCCGGACCGATAACGAGGCGATTCATCAGCCGGCGGCGGCGATAGTGTCGCAGCGAAGACACGGTCGCCGGAAACATGGATGCAGGAGGCGCATCCCCGGCGGAAAACAGGTACAAGAGACAAGGAACTCGATCATGCAAAGCGGCGGCATCGAAAGGGAGCTTACGGGCGACCTCCCATTTCCTGGAACGTTAATCGGAAGGAACGACATGGCGGCTTCCAATGAAGCTGAACAGAAGTTCGATCGGGTCAAGGCCCAGCTGAAGGCGCGTCTGGGAACCGAGGTCTATTCGAGCTGGTTCGGGCGCATGAAGGTCGCTGAATCCTCCAAGGGCATTGTCCGCATCTCGGTGCCAACCGCATTCCTGCGTTCATGGATCAACGGCCACTATCTCGATCTCATCGCCGAGTTGTGGAAGCACGAGGATCCGGAGATCCTCAAGATCGAGATCGTCGTTCGCACCGCCACACGCCAGGGCCGCAACAGCGTCGAGCCAGAAGTGGCCCCGGCCCGCAAGATGACCAGGCAGACGCAAACCGCGCTCTCTGCGGGCACGGCGAGCCCCAGCAGGGTCGAGCGGGTCTCTGCACCCCGCCCGGGGATGCCGGCAGAGACCGAGTTCCGGCACAATGTGCTCGGTTCGCCGCTCGATCCACGCTACACTTTCACCTCTTTCATCGAGGGACCATCGAACCGAGTGGCTTTTGCCGCCGCCAAGGCGGTCGCGGAATCGCAGTCGAGCGCGGTGCGTTTCAATCCGCTCTTTCTTCACGCGACGGTCGGGCTGGGCAAGACGCATCTGTTGCAGGCGATCGCCGCAGAATCGCTGAAGCAGAATCCGAAATCGCGGGTCGTTTATCTGACGGCTGAATATTTCATGTGGCGGTTCGCCACCGCGATCCGCGACAACAACGCACTGACGCTGAAAGAACAGCTGCGCGACATCGACCTCCTCATCATCGACGACATGCAGTTCCTGCAGGGCAAGTCGATCCAGCATGAATTCTGCCATTTGATCAACATGCTGCTCGACAGCGCCAAGCAAGTGGTGGTCGCTGCCGACCGGCCGCCGTCGGAATTGGAATCGCTGGAGCCGCGCGTCCGCTCGCGCCTCAACGGCGGCGTCGCGCTGGAAATGTCGGCCCCGGATTTCGCCATGCGCATCGGTATGCTCAAGCTCAGGCTTGCCACCGCCAAGCTCGACGATGCGTCGCTCGATATTTCCGAAGAGATCCTCAACCACGTCGCCCGCACGGTGACCGGCAGCGGGCGCGAGCTCGAAGGTGCCTTCAACCAGCTTTTGTTTCGCCAATCCTTCGAACCGCAGATCACTATCGACCGCATCGACGAGATCCTCGGCCACATCTATCGTTCGGGCGAGCCGAAGCGGGTGCGTATCGAGGACATCCAGCGCATTGTCGCGCGCCACTACAACGTGTCGAAAACCGAACTTCTGTCCAACCGGCGCACACGCACCATCGTCAAGCCGCGGCAGGTCGCTATGTATCTGTCGAAGGTGATGACGCCGCGCTCGCTGCCGGAGATCGGGCGGCGTTTCGGCGGCCGCGACCATACGACCGTGCTGCACGCGGTCCGCAAGATCGAGGATCTTTCCGGCGTCGACAACACGCTGGCGCAGGAACTCGAATTGCTGAGAAGGCTGATCAACGACCAGGCCTGACGGCCCGAAAAACGCCGGCTCGCGGACTTCGGCCTTTTTATCCCGAGAAAGCCCTTGCAGCCGGCCCGAACCGGTAGCGCGGGCTTGCGTTTGCCGGGTTTTTCCTGTCAGTTTACGCAGATTCTGAGCCTGTTCAGACCTTTCGCGGGGCGCCGCTTGTCGGAGACCCGTTCATTCATTCAAGCGAGCCTGTTTCGTCATGCGTGTTATCCTGGAACGGTCAAACCTCCTGAAGTCGCTCAACCATGTTCACCGCGTGGTCGAGCGGCGCAACACCATTCCGATCCTGTCGAACGTGCTGCTCAGCGCCGAGGGGGCCAGCCTTGAAATGAAGGCAACCGACCTCGACCTGGAGGTGACCGAAGCAACGCCGGCAAAGGTCGAGCGTGGCGGGGCGACGACGGTTCCGGCGCATCTGCTCTACGACATCGTGCGCAAGCTCGCCGATGGCGCGGAGGTGCTGCTGAAGACCGACGAAGACGGCAACGCCATGACGGTGACGTCCGGGCGCTCGAGCTTCCGCCTCCAATGCCTGCCGCAGTCCGACTTTCCCGAACTTTCAGCCGGGTCGTTCTCGCATATTTTCCGGCTCGATTCCGTCGGGCTAAAGGGCCTGATCGAGAAGACCCAGTTCGCCATCTCGACCGAGGAGACGCGCTATTATCTGAACGGCATCTATCTGCACACGCACGAGACCGGCGGCAAGTTGAAGTTGCGCTCGGTCGCGACCGACGGCCATCGGCTGGCGCGCGCCGAGATCGATGCGCCGGCAGGCTCCGAGGGCATGCCTGGCGTCATCATCCCGCGCAAGACGGTCAGCGAGCTGCAAAAGCTGGTCGATGATCCCGACGTTGCAGTGACCACCGAGCTGTCGGACACTAAGATCCGTTTCACCATCGGCAGCGTCATCTTGACCTCCAAGCTGATCGACGGCACTTTCCCGGACTACCAGCGCGTCATTCCGACCGGCAACGACAAGAAGCTGATTATCGATCGTCAAAGTTTCGCCGCTGCCGTCGATCGGGTTTCGACCATTTCCTCCGAACGCGGCCGGGCGGTGAAGCTTTCGATCGCCGAAGGCCAGGTCACGCTTGCGGTCAACAACCCGGATTCGGGCAGCGCCACCGAGGAATTGGCGGCCGACTATTCGTCCGATCCGATCGAAATCGGCTTCAACGCCAAATACCTGCTCGACGTTGCCGCGCAACTGACCGGCACGGAGGCGAAGTTCATGCTGGCAGATGCCGGTTCCCCGACGCTGATCCACGACATGGCCGACGAGACCGCGCTCTACGTGCTGATGCCGATGCGGGTGTAGGGCCCGAACGGGGCCATCTTGCTGTCGTGACCGGATCTGCAAAACAGCAGCAAACCCATATTAGTAAGCTTACACTTACGAATTTCCGCAACTATGCGGCACTGGCAATCGACCTTGATCCCGGCGCTGTGGTTTTCTCCGGCGACAATGGCGCCGGCAAGACCAATCTGCTTGAAGCGATCTCGCTGCTCACGCCAGGCCGCGGCCTGCGCCGCGCACCCTATGCCGAGGTGGCGCGCGAAGGCGGCGACGGTGGCTTTGCGCTACATGCCCGGCTTGACGGGCCGGACGGCCAGGTCGAGATCGGTACCGGGATTGCAGGCAGCGATACCGCCGGCGAAGGCGGCAGGCGGGTGCGGATCAATGGCGCGGCGGCGCGCTCAGCCGAAGACATGCTGGAATGGCTGCGCGTCGTCTGGCTGACACCGGCCATGGACGGCCTGTTCCCTGGGCCGGCCGCCGACCGTCGGCGCTTCCTCGACCGGCTGGTGTTGGCGATCGATCCCGGCCACGGCCAGCGCGCGCTTGAGTACGAAAAGGCAATGCGCGGCCGCAACAGGCTGCTCGCTGAAGGTTCGCGCGACGGTGCCTGGTTCGATGCGATCGAGATGCAAATGGCCGAGACCGGCGTGGCAATTGCCGCGGCGCGTGCTGAACTGGTGCGCCTGCTCGCCGCCATGATCGACCGTCTGCCCGGCGACGGACCGTTTCCGCAAGCCGACATCGGCATCTCGGGGGAACTGGAAGGCGAAGTTGGCATTTCACCGGCCGTCGACGTCGAGGAACGGTTCAGGCGCATACTCGCCGAAGGGCGCGAGCGCGACCGCACCGCCGGACGCACGCTCGACGGCCCGCACCGTTCCGATCTCGTAGTGCGCCACCGGCCCAAGGCAATGCCCGCCGAACTCTGCTCGACCGGCGAGCAGAAGGCGCTGCTGGTCGGCATTGTCTTGTCGCATGCGCGGCTAACCGGCGAGATGTCGGGCATGACGCCGATCCTGCTCCTCGACGAGATCGCCGCCCATCTCGACGGCGGCCGGCGCGCGGCCTTGTTTTCGATCCTGGAGGAACTGAACTGCCAGGCTTTCATGACCGGGACCGATGCCGCGTTGTTTGACAGCCTCAAGGGACGCGCGCAGTTCCTGACCGTCGATCACGGCAAGGTCAGGCCGACCATTTGAACTTCGTCAATGGCGCATTTCTGGGCCGCATGCATTGACGCCTGACAAGTTTTTTCCTCCGTTATATGGTCCGGCGATGATCACAGCCGCCCTCACCGACGAAGAGCTCGAACGCTACGCCCGCCACATCGTGCTGCCCGAAATCGGCGGCGCCGGCCAGCAGCGGCTAAAGCGGTCGCGGGTGCTGGTCATCGGCGCCGGCGGATTGGGAGCGCCGGTGCTCGAATATCTCGCCGCCGCAGGGATTGGCACACTCGGTATCGTCGACGACGACGTCGTTTCGCTTTCCAACCTGCAACGACAAGTGATCCACGCCACGGGCGATGTCGGCATGGCGAAAACCGACAGCGCCAAGGCAGCGATCCTCCGCATCAATCCAAACGTCGTCGTGGAAGAGCACAATTTCAGGCTGACCGCGGACAACGCCCCTGCCCTCATCGCCCGTTATGACATCGTCGTTGACGGCTCCGACAATTTCGAGACACGCTACGCGGTGGCCGACGCCTGCGCCGCGGAAAGCCGGCCGCTCGTGCATGCCGCCGTTGGCCGCTTCGACGGCTCGGTGACGGTGCTGAAGCCGTTCGAAAGCGGCCCGGACGGCACGTTGAACCCAAGCTACCGCGATCTTTTTCCCGAACCGCCGCCGCCGGGACTGGTGCCGTCCTGCGCGGTGGCTGGCATTGTCGGCGCGCTGACCGGGGTCATCGGGACGCTGCAAGCCATGGAGGCAATCAAGCTGGTCACCGGGATTGGCGAGCCGCTGGTCGGGCGACTGCTGCTCTACGATGCGCTGGCGGCACGCTTCGACACGATCCGCTACAAGCGAACTAACCGGTGAGCCTGCCTGCCGACGTTTCCATTGTGCAGCTTGGGGCCGATTTCGAGCGTTGGGACGAGGTCTTGGCACTGGTCATGCGCGCCTTCGCCTTCATGGACGGCGTTATTGATCCACCGTCCTCGGCGCATCGGCTCACCGTCGAAAATCTTAGGGCTAAAGCGCTGGAGGAGACAGGATTCCTGGCGCTGAAGGAAAGCGAGATCGTCGGTTGCGTCTTCGTCCTGGAGCGGGCAGACGACTTCTATGTCGGAAAGCTCGCGGTCGTGCCGGCTCTTCAGGGACAAGGCATCGGAAAACGGCTGATGCAGGCTGTCGAAGATCTTGCCCGTAGCCAGAACAGGACCGCCATCGAGCTCCAGACCCGGGTCGAACTGACCGGAAACCACGCTGCCTTCGCCCGCCTCGGCTTTCGCGAAACCGAACGGACAGCGCACAAAGGTTACGACCGGCCGACCTCAATCACCATGCGCAAGGTGCTTTTGTAAGCAAACGCTATCCAAAAGCGAGCAGGCAGCTGCCGCGACCAGAATTCGCTGGCACGATGGCCGGTCACGCCCGCAGCGGCAGCACACGGTCGGGCGGACGATGGCCGTCGAAGAAGGCGCGGATGTTGATGATCACCTTCTCACCCATGTCGATGCGGCCCTCGAGCGTCGCCGAACCCATATGCGGCAACAGCACGACCTTGCCTTTGTGGGCGAGCTTCAGCAGTTTGCTGTTCAGCGCCGGCTCGTGCTCGTAGACGTCGAGGCCGGCGCCGGCGATCTTGCCGTCATGGATGAGCTTGACCAGCGATTCCTCGTCGATGATATCGCCGCGCGCGGTGTTGACTATGTAAGCGGACGGTTGCAGAAGCGCCAGCCGCCGTGCCGAAAGCAGATGGAAAGTTGCCGGTGTCGAGGGGCAATTGACCGAGATAATGTCCATGCGGGCAAGCATCTGGTCGAGGCTTTCCCAATACGTGGCTTCCAACTCGTCCTCGATTGCCGGCAGCACGCGGTGGCGGTTGTGGTAGTGGATCGAGAGGCCAAAGGCCTTGGCGCGCCTGGCGACGGCGGTGCCGATGCGACCCATGCCGACAATGCCGAGCCGTTTGCCCCAGATGCGACGGCCGAGCATCCAGGTCGGCGACCAGCCCGCCCATTTCTTGTCCCCGGTCAGCACGTTGGCGCCTTCGGCCAGCCGTCGCGGCACGGCCAGCATCAGCGCCATGGTCATGTCGGCCGTATCTTCGGTCAGCACGTTCGGCGTGTTGGTGACGGTGATGCCTTTCTTGGCCGCTGCCGCAACATCGATCTTGTCGACGCCATTGCCGAAATTGGCGATCAGCTTGAGGTTATCGCCGGCCTGGGCAATCAGCGCCGCGTCGATATTATCGGTCACGGTCGGAACCAGCACGTCGGCCTCCTTGACCGCCGCCACCAGTTCCGGCTGCGTCATCGGCCTGTCCTCGACATTCAACCGGGCGTCGAACAACTCGCGCATGCGGGTCTCGACCGGGTCTGGCAACTTGCGCGTGATAACGACGAGGGGCTTCTTTTTGCCTGCCATTGTTTCCTCGAACCCGATCTCGTTGAGACCTCTTTAACCAAGAACAGCGAAACTGAGAGCTGATCGCGGTACCAGTCATCCATGTAACAAGCGGTTCCGCCGAAGACAAAGAAAAAGGGCGCGAGGCCGATGGGCCGGCGCCGAAAGGAACGAAAGTGTCTGGTTTCGCGTCGCTTCGCCTGACCCTCAGTGCAGCATTGCTCGGCGCTCTCATCTATAGCCCACTGGTGATGGCGCAAAGTGCGGCGGCACCCGCCCAGAGCGTCACGCTCGGACCAAGCGGCTTGCCGCTGCCGCGCTTCGTCAGCCTGAAATCCGGCCGCGTCAACTCGCGCGTCGGTCCGGGCGTCAACTATTCCGTCGACTGGATGTATATGAAGCCAGGCCTGCCGATGGAGATCATCCAGGAGTTCGATACGTGGCGCCGCGTGCGCGATGCCGACGGCTCGGAAGGCTGGATCAATCAGTCGCTGCTTTCGGGCCGCCGCACGGCGATCGTCGCCCCCTGGCAGCGCGGCAAGGACGCGCGCGTCAACCTCCTCGACGACCCTGCAAAAGATGCAGGCGTCATCGCGATCCTCGAACCGGGGGTGATGGGCACAATCCAGTCCTGCGATGGCCAGTGGTGCGAAATGACCTTCGACGGCCATACCGGCTGGCTCGCCCAGTCGCTCGTCTGGGGTGCCTATCCCGGCGAAAAGGTCAAGAACTGACCTTTCCGAACCGGAGGTCAGGCCAGCGCTGCAAGCACCGGATCCGACGTTTTGTTTCGCTGATCTTCGGTTCGGAGATGGTCTAGCGGCCGATGCGGCCGAGATGGGTGTCCTGGAAACTGCTGGACAGCTTCAAGCCATAGCCCAGAGCACGGTCGATGGCGATGTGGACGATCCAGATCAGCGCAATAGCTGTCGCCATTGCATTGTCAAAGACGCTGCCGACAAGCGCCAGCAGAACGGGCAAGATCAGTATGTGCAAGGCGTTGTAGGCAACGGCCCCGACGCGCGGCCCCGCCATGTAACCCAGCATCGACAGGTCGGGCGCCAGAATGAGCACAGCAAATAGCCACCAGGAAACACCGGCCATTGCATATAAGACAAGAGCTGCCACCGCGACGGCGACCCATTCGAGCCGGAGCGTCAAATCCAGGAATTTCATAAGGCGCCGGTCAGTCGCAGCGTTTCGGACGCAGTCTCACCACGATATCGACATTGGCGATCTCCATGCCTTCCGGCGGTTCCGGCAGGTTGGAGACCGTCACCGGGCCGCTGTCGATATCGAAGATCCTGTTTTCGCCTTCGATATAGAAATGATGGTGATCGGAGGTGTTGGTGTCGAAATAGGTCTTCGATCCCTCGACGGCGAGGATGCGCAGAAGACCGGCTTGGGTGAACTGGTGCAGAGCATTGTAGACGGTGGCCAGAGACACCGGCACGCCGGCGGCAAGCGCCTCCTCGTGCAGTTCCTCGGCCGAAAGATGGCGGTCGCCCTTGGCGAAAAGCAGATCGGCCAGCGCGATGCGCTGGCGTGTCGGCCTCAGACCGGCTTCGCGAACCCGCTTGTCCACAGTGACATTATCCTTCCGGCAACCCAGATCCATCTATCCGTCGCGCTCACCGTTTCGCCTCAGACACGTCCAAAATGGCAGAAATAGAGCATCTGCCGAAACTGGACGTGTCCCTGACATATATTCTGTCGGCCGAATGCGATCAATAGCGCGCATTGACCCGGGCAGACGGGCAGGTTAAGCGCAAACGCCGGTTTCCGGCCTCAAACAGATTGTGTTAGGAAACCATCAGCAAGGGCGCCTATCGCCCGGGACGATCACGGGGACGAGATTGATGGCGGGTTCGAAATCCAGTTATGGCTACGACGAATTGCTTGCCTGCGCCCGCGGCGAGCTGTTCGGACCGGGAAATGCGCAGCTGCCCTATCCACCGATGCTGATGTTCGACCGCATCACCGAGATCAGCGAGACCGGCGGTGCGTTCGACAAGGGTTTCATCCGCGCGGAATTCGATATCAAGCCGGATTTGTGGTTCTTCGCCTGCCATTTCATCGGCAATCCGATCATGCCGGGATGCCTGGGCCTGGACGCCATGTGGCAGTTGACGGGATTCTATCTTGGATGGCTCGGCGAACCCGGCAAGGGAATGGCGCTGTCGACCGGTGAAGTGAGATTCAAAGGAATGGTCACGCCTTCGGTCAAGAAGGTGGAGTATGGCGTCGACTTCAAGCGGGTGATGCGCGGTCGGCTTGTGCTTGGCATCGCCGATGGCTGGCTGAAGGCAGATGGCGAGCCCATATATGCGGCAACGGATCTGAAAGTCGGTCTGTCCAAGCAATCGGCCGCCGTCTGAGCGAAGACCCTACAGTGCCACGTCTTGAACGTCTAAAGGACGCTGTGGCACTTTAATTTTGCGCATGGTTCCGTTCCGGAAATTGATTCAGGTTTCGGGGGTCCGCGCTGGAAGGAGTTGCGAATGAGACGGGTCGTAGTCACAGGTCTCGGCATCGTGTCGTCGATCGGCAACAATGCCAACGAGGTGCAGACCTCGCTGCATGATGCCAGATCCGGCATCAGCTTTTCCGACTCTTTCGCCGAGCATGGCTTCCGCTGCCGGGTGTGGGGCGCGCCGACGCTGGATCCGTCGAGCATGATCGACCGTCGCGCTATGCGCTTCCTGTCGCAGGGTGCTGCCTGGAACCATGTCGCAATGGACCAGGCGATCGCAGACGCCGGCCTCGACGAGGCCGACATCACCAACGAGCGCACCGGTATCGTGATGGGCTCCGGCGGACCGTCGACCCGTGCAATCGTCGAAGCGGCCGAGACCACGATCAAAAACGGCAGCCCCAAGCGGATCGGGCCGTTCGCGGTGCCAAAAGCGATGTCGTCGACCGCTTCGGCGACGCTTGCCACCTGGTTCAAGATCCACGGCGTCAACTATTCGATCTCATCGGCCTGCTCGACGTCTGCGCATTGCATCGGCAATGCGTACGAGCTGATCCAATGGGGCAAGCAGGACATGGTGTTCGCCGGCGGCCATGAGGATCTCGACTGGACGATGTCGGACCTGTTCGACGCCATGGGCGCCATGTCGTCCAAGTTCAACGACAGGGCATCGGTCGCCTCCCGCGCCTACGACGTCGATCGCGACGGTTTCGTCATTGCCGGCGGCGCTGGCGTGCTGATTCTTGAAGAGCTCGAGCAGGCCAAGGCGCGCGGCGCCAAGATCTATGCCGAGATCGTCGGCTATGGCGCGACCTCGGACGGCTACGACATGGTGGCGCCTTCGGGCGAAGGTGCGGTGCGCTGCATGCGGCAGGCGCTGGCGACCGCCTCTTCGCCTGTCGACTACATCAACACGCACGGCACTTCGACGCCGGTCGGCGACTCCAAGGAAATGGGCGCCATCCGCGAGGTGTTCGGCGACAACATGCCTTTCATCACGTCGACGAAATCGCTGACCGGCCATTCGCTAGGTGCGGCCGGCGTGCAGGAGTCGATCTACTCGATCCTGATGATGCAAGGTGGCTTCATCGGTGAAAGCGCCCATATCGAGAACCTCGATCCGGAGTTCGAGGGCATGCCGATCGTGCGCAAGCGCATCGACGACGCCAGGATCGACACTGTTTTGTCCAATTCGTTCGGTTTCGGTGGCACCAACGCAACGCTGATCTTCCAGCGCTATTCCGCATAAGGATTTGCCGACCATGGACGGATTGATGAAGGGCAAGCGCGGGCTTGTCATGGGTGTCGCCAATGATCATTCGATTGCCTGGGGTATCGCCCGCAAACTGTCCGAACATGGCGCTGAACTCGCTTTCACCTATCAGGGTGAGGCCTTCGGACGCCGGGTCAAGCCGCTCGCCGAGAAACTGGGCGCATCCTTGGTGGTGCCTTGCGACGTCGAGGACAGCGCGTCGGTCGCCGCCACCTTCGAGACCTTGGGCAAAGCCTGGGGCGGGCTGGACTTCATCGTCCACGCCATCGGCTTTTCTGACAAGAACGAGCTGAAAGGCCTCTACGCCGACACCAGCCGCGACAATTTCGTCCGCACCATGGTGATCTCCTGCTATTCCTTCACCGAGGTTGCCCGCCACGCCGCCACGTTGATGAAGGACAGCGGCTCGATGATCACGCTGACCTATGCGGGTTCGGTTCGCGTCATGCCGAACTACAACGTCATGGGTGTTGCCAAGGCCGGGCTGGAGGCCAGCGTCCGTTACCTCGCCAACGACTATGGCCCGCGCGGCATCAGAGTGAACGGCATATCGGCGGGACCGGTGCGGACGCTTGCCGGCGCCGGGATTTCCGACGCACGCCACATGTTCTCCTACCAGCAGCGCAACTCGCCGCTACGCCGTACGGTGACAATCGACGAAGTCGGCGGTTCCGCGCTCTATCTGCTGTCCGACCTGTCCTCCGGCGTCACCGGCGAAATCCACTATGTCGATTCCGGCTATCATATTGTCTCCATGCCGACGCTTGACGAGTTGAAGCAGACCGACGGCGGACGGGAATAGCATGAACGACGTGTCGCCGACTGCCCCGCAGAATTTCAGCGCCGCGCCGTGAAAACCTTGAACATACCGTCGCGAGCGAGCTCCGCATGGCTGGAGAAGGCGGCCGCCAGCACCGGTTCGTAGGGAAGCTGCCGGTTCGCCACCATGAACAACCGGCCGCCCGGCTTCAGCGCCTTGCCTGCCGCGGGGATCATGCCGGCACCGATTTCCGGCTCAGTCGCCCGACTGCGGTGAAAGGGCGGGTTCATGACGACGACGTCATAGCGGCGCTCGACCGGCTCGCTCAAAAGATCGATCCAGAAGAAACCTGGCTCCACGCCTGTATTGCCGAGATTGGCCTTCGCCGCCTCCAGCGCCTCGAAATCCGCTTCGTATAGGTCAAGCGCCGATATGCCAGGTGAGCGGGCGGCGACCTCGGCGGCGACATAGCCCCAGCCTGCACAAAAATCCGCAACGCTGCCACGCATATCGGTGGGCAGATTTTCGATCAGCAGTTTCGATCCGGCATCGATCTTGTCGAAGGAAAACATGCCTGGGGCCGTGCGGAAGCGGTCCTCGACCACCAAATCCGGATTGGCAGCGCGAAGCGTTGCCGCGACGACATCGGCCGGCCGGCGAAACCAGAAGGCAATGCCGTGATGCTTCGGCAGGTGGCCTTTGAGCGGCACGAGCTCGCCGATATGCTTGCGCAGGCTGGCGATGCCATCGTCCTTGCCGCCAGCGACAACGATCAACCCGCCTGGTGTCACGCGCTCGACCGCTTCGGCGACGCGCAACTCGTTTTGGCCGCGATGGCGGCCAGCGAGCACAAATGCTGCGTCGAAAGCCTCGCCTTCCACTCCCGGCGTGACCGTGAAGCCCGATGCCTGCAAGGCGCGAAAATGCGGCCTGAAGCCTTGGACAAGATGAAGCTCGGCATCAAAGCCTTCGGGCAAGCGGAAGCCGGGCTCGGCGCCGAGAAAAAGAATGCGTTCGCCCTTCCGCGGCAAGGAAAGAGCCCCGGCGTCGAAAGGATGGAAAAGCGTTTTCAGCGGCTCGGCGGACATTCACCACTCTTGAACTGCAGGGCTGTTGTTGAAATGAAAACGGGCGCGACCTTCCGGCGCGCCCGCTTCGATTGCATGGCTAGAGCATGATCCCAAAAGTGGAATCCGGTTTTCGGAAAAGATCATGCTCAAAACAAAAAGATAGAGCCCATCCCGATCTATCGGGGTGGAACAGGCTCTATGCAGCTTAGGCGGCGTTTTCTTCGCCTTCGCTCTTCTTGTCGCGAGCGATTTCCTTGCCGGTGGCCTGGTCGACGACCTTCATCGACAGGCGGACCTTGCCGCGCTCGTCGAAGCCCATCAGCTTGACCCAGACCTTGTCGCCTTCCTTGACCACATCGGAGGTCTTGGCGACGCGATCATTGGCGAGCTGCGAGATGTGGACGAGGCCGTCACGCGGACCGAAGAAGTTGACGAAAGCGCCGAAGTCGGCGGTCTTGACGACCGTGCCTTCGTAGATTTCACCGACTTCCGGCTCAGCGACGATGGTGTGGATCCACTTCTTCGCCGCCTCGATCTCCTTGGCGTTGGCCGAAGCGATCTTGACCGTGCCGTCATCCTCGATGTTGATCTTGGCGCCGGTCTTTTCGACGATCTCGCGGATGACCTTGCCGCCCGAGCCGATCACATCCCGGATCTTGTCGGTCGGGATGTGCATGACCTCGATGCGCGGCGCGAACTCGCCGAGTTCGGCACGCGCGCCGGACAGCGCATGGGCCATTTCGCCGAGAATGTGCTGACGGCCCTCCTTGGCTTGGTCGAGCGCGATCTTCATGATCTCTTCGGTGATACCCTCAATCTTGATGTCCATCTGCAGCGAGGTGATGCCGTAGGCGGTGCCGGCAACCTTGAAGTCCATGTCGCCGAGGTGGTCCTCGTCGCCGAGGATGTCGGAGAGCACGGCGAAGCGCTCGCCTTCCTTGATCAGGCCCATCGCGATGCCGGCGACCGGCTTGGCCAGCGGCACACCCGCATCCATCAGCGCCAGCGAGGTGCCGCAGACGGTAGCCATCGATGACGAGCCGTTGGACTCGGTGATCTCCGAAACGACGCGCAACGTATAGGGGAACTGGTCGGCGGTCGGCAGCATCGGCCGGATGGCGCGCCAGGCAAGCTTGCCATGGCCGATTTCGCGGCGGCCGGGCGAACCCATGCGGCCGGTTTCACCGACCGAGTAGGGAGGGAAGTTGTAGTGCAGGAGGAACTTCTCCTTGTACATGCCGGTCAGCGAATCGACATACTGCTCGTCCTCGCCGGTGCCGAGCGTAGCGACGACCAGCGCCTGGGTCTCGCCGCGGGTGAACAGCGCCGAGCCGTGTGTGCGCGGCAGGACGCCGACTTCCGAGACGATCTTGCGGACCGTCTTCAGGTCGCGGCCGTCGATGCGCGAGCCGGTGTCGAGGATGTTCCAGCGCACGACCTTGGCCTGGAGCTCCTTGAACACGGTGCCAATCTGTTCGGACGTGTATTTGGCCTCCTCGCCTTCTGCCGGCGCGAACGCCGCCTTGACCTTCGCCTTGACGGCGTCGACGGCGGCATAGCGCTTCTGCTTGTCGGTGATCTTGTAGGCATCGCGAAGCTCGCCTTCGACGATCTTCAGCATCTCGGCTTCAAGCGCGGAATAGTCCGGCGCGGTGAAGTCGCGCGGGTCCTTGGCGGCGACTTCGGCCAGCTTGATGATCGCGTCGATCACCGGCTGGAAGCCCCTGTGGCCGAACATGACAGCGCCAAGCATAAGGTCCTCGCCGAGCTCCTTGGCTTCGGACTCGACCATCAGCACGGCGTCGGCGGTGCCGGCGACGATCAGGTCGAGCTTCGATTCCTGCATCTCGTCGACGTGCGGGTTGAGCACGTATTCGCCGTTGATATAACCGACGCGGGCGCCGCCGACCGGGCCCATGAACGGCACGCCGGACAAGGTCAGGGCGGCGGAGGTGGCGACGATCGACAGGATATCCGGGTCATTTTCGAGATCGTGCTGGACGACGGTGACGACGATCTGGGTGTCGTTCTTGTAACCTTCGGCGAAGAGGGGGCGGATCGGGCGGTCGATCAGGCGGGAAACCAGCGTTTCCTTCTCGCTCGGACGGCCTTCACGCTTGAAATAGCCACCTGGGATCTTGCCAGCGGCGTAGGTCTTTTCCTGGTAGTTGACCGTCAGTGGGAAGAAATCGAGGCCGGGCTTCGGCTCCTTCATCGAGACGACGGTGGCGAGAACCTTGGTTTCGCCGTAGGTGGCCAGCACCGCGCCGTCAGCCTGGCGCGCGATTTTGCCGGTTTCGAGGATGAGCGGACGGCCGCCCCATTCGATTTCCACTTTGTGGTAATTGAACATGTCTTGTCCTTCATAGGCGGAAAGGGCCGCGCCGTTTCAGCGTGCGCGGATGCCCCTTTCCCTTGGCTTCCTTTCTCGGGCAGCCACGGGCAAGACAACGGGAGGCTCGGCTATTCGGCGCGCTGCCGCACGAGCGTCCTGCAATCCTGCCCCATGACCGTCCATGGGCGGTTTCGAGCGGCCCTCTGCTGTTTCGAAACCGGGTTGGCCAATCGATCCGACTGGCCTTGCGCGTGAACCCGAAAACCAGGTTTCCGGAAGATATCATGCGCAAATCTAGACTTCAGAGCGTCCTTTGCGCGTCCAAACCGATGCGCGGCGCTCTACTTCCTCCATTGGAGCCTTGGATGACCCGATGCTCCAATGCGCGACCGGCGGGCTCTCGAAAGAACCCGCCGGTCAATTCGTCAACGGCGCAGACCGAGCTTCTCGATCAGCGTCTGATAGCGCGCGTCGTCCTTGCGCTTGAGATAATCAAGCAGGCTGCGGCGCTGGGAGACGAGAGCGAGCAGACCACGGCGGGAATGGTTATCCTTCTTGTGGTCCTTGAAATGGTCGGTCAGGTTCTTGATGCGCTCGGAAAGGATGGCCACCTGGACTTCCGGAGACCCGGTGTCGCCCTTGGCGGTTGCGAATTCACCCATCAATTCCTTCTTGCGTTCGGCAGTAATCGACATCGTGTTTTTCCTTGTCTGTTTGAGGAAACGGGACGCCCTCAGCCGGGATGTCGTCCAGCAGGGGCCGGTGCAAGCAACGCGTCAAAGCGCGAAGCTGCGGCGCATATAGTGCAATTCCGGCAAAAAGACCAGCCCAATTCACAAGCCGGCTTTTTGCTGCATAAACGGACACTTCCGCTTAGTCAGAGCCATTTCTTCCATTTGAAGTACGCGTAGAGCCCGACCGCCACAAGCGCCATGAAGACGAGCGATAAGGGATAGCCGTAATAGGCTTTTAGCTCCGGCATGTTCCAGGGCGAGGTCTCGGGATCGAAATTCATGCCCCACACGCCGACGAAAAAGGTGAGCGGCAGGAAGATCACCGAGACGATCGTCAGATAGCTGATGACGTCGTTGGTGCGCGCCTGGCTGAGTGACAGGTGCATCTCGATCAGGCCGGTCAGCATGTCGCGCTGGGTCTCGACCAATTCGATCAATCGCAGCGAATGATCGAGCGTATCGTTCAGGAATAACTTGGTTTCGGCCTTCACATAGGGGACGTCGTTGCGGATCATGGTCGCCAGCGCGTCGCGCATCGGCCAAAGCACGCCCTTCAACACATTGGCGTCGCGCCGCAATTCGTGAAGCTGCCGCATCTGGTGCTTGTGCGCCTGGTTTAGCATCTGGTCCTCGATGCTGTCGACCAATTCGCCGGCAGCCTCGGTCGGCGGGAAATAGCTGTCGACGATGGCGTCGATCAAAGCATAGGCGAGATAGTCGGCGCCGCGCGAGCGCAACCGGTTGGGCACCGAGCTTCCGATCCGCTTGCGCACGGGATCGAACGGGTCGCCTTCGCGCTCCTGGAAGGTGACGACGAAATTCTTGCCGAAGAAGACGGTGATCTGTTCGTAACGGTGCGCAGTGACATCGTCGATCATCCTGACGACGACAAAGGCATGGTCCTCGAAGAAATCCACCTTCGGCCGCTGGCCGGTGTTGACGACATCTTCCAGCGCCAGCGGATGCAGGTTGAAAATCCGGCCGATCTCCTCGATCAGCTGGATGTTGGCGAGGCCGGTGCAGTCGAGCCAGATGACCGGCCAATTGTGGCAATGGGTGTTGACGTCGTCGATGCTGGCATTGTCGATCGTCTGGAACTTCTCGGGCGAGATCAACGTCAGCCTGAGCTCGGAGAGGCGCGCCGCCGGATCGGCGATCAGCGTGCCCGGCGAAGCCCCGACCGGCGGCCGCCGTGTTTTTAGCGGCGCCCGCTTCTTGACCGTCTCAGCCTTTGCCATGTGCCCCCTCGAGTGCAGCGTCGAACGGCACTACAGCGCCGCGCGTCCTTTCGGACGGCAAACGACGCCGTAGCCCTGTTGATTTAGCGCATGATCCTTTCCCAAAATAGAATCCGGTTTGGAGATCATGCGCCGGGCGAGAGCTGTTACCCGACAAAGACCCGCTTTGGCTTGAACATGCCTTGCTCGATGGCGCCGATGGCGACCAGCTTGCCGCGCGCCGTGGCGCAGGCCTCCTCAGCTTCTACCGGCGCGTCACGGCCGCGAATGATGACCGGATTGCCGAGGCGGATTTTGGTTGCCGCATCGTCGCTGATCGCAACCTGCGGTAAGCATTCGAGCGCTGCGGCGGTGTCGACCAGAAACGCATCGATGGCGTCGAAGTCGATCGGCGCATCCGCTGCTTGCGAACTCTCCTCGCCCTGTTCGCCGAAGCGGACGGCTTCCAGTTCGGCCAGGGTGACGAAATCTTCTTGCGTAAACGGCTCGACCTCGACCCTTCGCAGCTCGGCGATATGGCCGAAGCAGCCGAGGTCGCGGCCCATGTCGCGCGCCAGCGAGCGGACATAGGTGCCCTTGCCGCATTCGACCTCGAAGATGGTGCGATCAGCCATGTGTCCGATCAGGTCGAGCCGGCCGATCTCGACCTCGCGTGCCGGAATGTCGACCGTCTCGCCCTCGCGGGCAAGGTCGTAGGCGCGCTCGCCGGCGATCTTGATCGCCGAGAATTGCGGCGGCGTCTGCATGATGACGCCGGTATATTTCGAAAGCAGCGCCAGCACATCGGATTCCGCCGGACGGCGGTCGGAGCTTTTGGTCGCCGGGCCTTCGAGGTCGTCGGTCGAACGCTCCTCGCCCCAGGCGACCGTGAAGCGGTAGACCTTGGCGCCGTCCTGGACGTAAGGCACGGTCTTGGTCGCTTCGCCGAGCGCGATCGGCAGCATGCCGGACGCCAGAGGGTCGAGCGTGCCGGCATGACCGGCCTTTTCCGCCTGGAACAGCCACTTGATCTTGGAGACGGCTTCGGTCGAACCCATGCCGACCGGCTTGTCCAGCACCAGCCAGCCTGAGATCGGCCGGCCCTTCTTCTTGCCGCGACGCGCCACTATTCGCTGTCCTTCATGTCGTCTTTGTCTTTGTCGTCGGCGCCGAGATCGCGCGCCACTTCGGGCGAATGCAGCAATTCGTTGATCTTCTGGAAATTGTCGTAGCTGGTATCGAGCCGGAAGCGGAATTCCGGCATGTACTTCATTTGCCGCAGCGCGCCGGAAACGCGGCCGCGGACGAACTTCGCATGCTTGTTGAGCGCCTCGACCACCGCACCGGTATCCTTGGCGCCAAGCGGCGAAACGAAGGCGGTAGCGATCTTCAGATCGGGCGACATGCGCACTTCCGAGACCGAGACCACTGTGTTCTCGATCAGCGGATCGAGAATCTCGCCGCGCTGCAAGGTCTCGGATAGCGCATGGCGCACCTGCTCGCCGACGCGCAGCATGCGTTGGGATGGGCCTGAAGGGGTTGAACGGGGCATTTTCCTCGGTCCTGAAATCGTGAAGCGCGGGATGGGACCGCGCCGCATGTCTCATATGGTTTGGGCGGCGGCCTTTCGACCACCGCCCGGTCTCAATAGATGCTCGAACTCAGGATGCCCGAACTCAGAGCGTCCTGGTCACCATCTCGACGCGGAAGCACTCAATGACGTCCCCGGCGCGCATGTCCTCGTAGTTCTGGAAGGCCATACCGCATTCCTGGCCGGCCGGAACTTCCGAAACTTCGTCCTTGAAGCGCTTCAGGGTTTTCAGCGTGCCTTCGTGGATGACGACGTTGTCGCGGATCAGGCGGACGCCCGCACCACGCTCGACCTTGCCTTCGGTGACACGGCAGCCGGCGATCTTGCCGATCTTGGTGATGTCGAAGATCTCGAGGATCTCGGCATTGCCGATGAAGGTCTCGCGACGCTCCGGCGAGAGCAGGCCGGAGAGCGCCGCCTTCACGTCATCGACGAGATTGTAGATGATGGAGTAGTAGCGGATCTCGATGCCTGCCGCAGCCGCGGCGGCACGGGCCTGCACATTCGCGCGAACGTTGAAGCCGATGATCGCAGCCCCCGAGGTTTCCGCCAGCGACACGTCGCTTTCGGTGATACCGCCGGCTCCCGCATGGACGATGCGGGCGCGCACCTCGTCGGTGCCGAGATTGTCGAGCGCCGCGTTGATCGCCTCGATCGAACCCTGCACATCGCCCTTGATGACCAGCGGGAATTCCTTCAATCCGCTTGTCTGCAATTGCGACATCATCTGTTCGAGCGAACCGCGCTGGCCGGCATGCCTGGCCACCGCTTTCTCGCGTGCCAGGCGCTGGCGGTATTCGGTGATCTCACGGGCTCGGGCCTCGTTGTTGACCACGGCGAAGCGGTCGCCGGCCTGCGGCGTACCTTGCAGGCCGAGCACCTCCACCGGCATTGCCGGCGGCGCCTCCTTGACCTGCTCGCCGCGGTCGTTGACCAGCGCGCGCACCCGGCCCCACTCGTTGCCCGCGACGAGAATATCGCCCGGCATCAACGTGCCGGTTTGCACCAGCACGGTGGCGACAGGGCCGCGGCCCTTATCGAGTTGGGCCTCGATGACAACGCCTTCGGCGGTGCGCTCCGGATTGGCCTTCAGGTCGAGGATTTCGGCCTGCAGCAGGATCGCTTCGAGCAGCTTGTCGAGGTTGATGCCCTTGGTCGCCGACACTTCGACGTCCAGCACCTCGCCGCCCATGGATTCAACGAACACCTCATGACGCAGCAATTCCGAACGCACTTTCTGCGGGTCAGCGTCATGCTTGTCGATCTTGTTGATCGCAACGATGATCGGAACGCCGGCCGCCTTGGCGTGGTTGATCGATTCGATCGTCTGCGGCATCACGCTGTCGTCGGCCGCCACCACGAGGATCGCGATATCGGTGGCCTGGGCGCCGCGGGCACGCATCGCGGTGAAGGCGGCGTGGCCGGGCGTGTCGATGAAGGTGACCTTGTTACCGTTCTTCTCGACCTGATAGGCGCCGATATGCTGGGTAATGCCGCCGGCTTCGCCGGACACCACATTGGCATTGCGGATAGCGTCGAGCAGCGAGGTCTTGCCGTGATCGACATGGCCCATGATCGTTACCACCGGCGGACGCGGCTGGAGATCCTCGGGACGATCGGCGATATTGAACAAGCCCTCTTCGATGTCGGACTCTGCGACGCGACGGACCGTATGGCCAAATTCGGTCGCGACCAGTTCGGCCGTGTCGGCGTCGATGACGTCGCCAGGCTTCAGGATCTGGCCCTGCTTCATGAAGAACTTGACCACGTCGACAGCGCGCTCGGACATGCGCTGCGCCAGCTCCTGGATGGTGATGGTCTCCGGCAAGATCACTTCACGCATGACTTTCTCGCGTGGTTCGTTGTGCAACGCGCGCTTGAATTTCTCCTGACGGCGGCGCATCGACGACAGCGAGCGGGCGCGCGCATCCTCATCGGAAAGCGCCGAATTCAGCGTCAGCTTGCCGCGGCGGCGATCTTCCTCGCCCTTGGTCGGCTTGGCCGGACGCGCCACTTCGGGCGTGACCAGACGGCGCACCGGCGCACCGGCACCGGTCCGCTTCGGCTTGACGTCTTCCTCGTCATCGACTGTCGCCAGTTCGGCGGCCAGCGGCGCACGGCGGCGCGCCTCTTCCTCAGCACGGCGGCGGGATTCGGCCTCGGCCTGCAGCCGTGCCTCTTCCTCGGCCTGACGGCGCGCCGATTCTTCGCGCTCGCGGCGGCGGCGCTCCTCGTCCTCGCTGCGGCGCTTGGCCTCCTCGATGGCGCGCTGGCGATCCTCGACGTCGCGCACCTTCGAGCCCTCGAGAGCCCGGCGGCGTGCTTCCATTTCCTGGCGCGACAGCTCGTTCAGCACCATGCCGCCGCGTTCGACCGGCGGCGGAGGCGGCGGCGCCTTGGGGGCCTCCTGCACGGCAGGCGCTGCCGCGACCGGCTTCGGCGTGAAGACGGACACAGGCGCTGCCGCCGGCTCCGGCTTGTCGCCGGGCAGCGAGAATTTGCGCTTCTTGGTCTCGACGACCACCGACTTGGTGCGGCCGTGCGAGAAGTTCTGGCGCACCGTGCCCTGTTCCATACCGGGGCGCTTCAGCGTCAAGGTCTTCTTCGGCGTAACACTCAGCGTCTTGTCGTCGCCCGATTTCGTATCGCTCATTCCATATCCTCTGCGGCATCATCTTCGTCAGCAACGGCCGCAAGCATTGCCAGATCGTCCGGGGAACCGCCCCGATATCGGTCGAGCGCAACCATGCGCTTCTGGACCGCCCTGCCCGCGTCTTCCGCGAGAACGGCAGCATGTATCACATTTGTACCCCCCAATGCCAAGCTCAACTCGGCCTCGGAGAAAAGTTTGTAAGCGCGGATCGCAGGCCCGCCGAGGTGGACGGTTGCCCGTCGCGCCTGGCTTATCTTGCGGACGCCATCGTCGGAAGCCTCGGTCGCGTGGAGCACGAAAAGTGCAAGTCCGCCGCGCACGGCGCTCTCGACCTTGGTCGCTCCGAGCGCTATAGCGCCCGCCTTGCGGGCTAGGCCAAGCATGCCCAGAGCGGACCTGGAAAGCAGCGCGTCGACCATACCGCCAAGATCGGCTGGCACGGTCACCTGCGCCTTAAAGGCACGGGCAAACAGGTTTTTCGCCGCTGCCTTGTCTATATGTAGGCGGTCGGCGGTCACCCAGCAACCGCGGCCGGGCAGGTTTCTCTTGATGTCCGGAACGACGGCCGAATCCGGGCCGACGACGAAACGGATCAGCTCATCCGGTTCGGCTTGCCTGCGGGTGACGATGCAGGTGCGATCGTTCATCTCGTCCAAGGGCGGGTTCGGTGCGATGCGGTTTCACCTCACGCACCGACGGTTTCGTCAGCCGGCACGCCCTCGGCGGCAAGCTCGTCTTCTGTGATCCAGCCAGCCTTCAGGCGGGCGGCCAGGACCATCTGCTCGGCATCGGCGCGCGACACGCCATGATTGGCGAGCACACCTGGGAATACCTTCGTCTCGCCGTCCTTGCGTTCCTTCCAGCCGGTCAGGTCGTCGGCGGCGTAGCCAGCGAAATCCTCGATCGTCTTCACGCCGTCCTCGCCGAGCGTCACCATCATGGCGGTGGTGATGCCGGGAATCTCGCGCAACTCGTCCTTGACGCCGAGTGCCTTGCGCTTCTCGTCGTGCTCGGCTTCGATCTTCTCCAGATATTCGCGGGCGCGGGTCTGGATCTCCGAAGCCGTGTCCTCGTCGAAGCCGTCGATCGACGCGATTTCACCGGAATCGACGTAGGCGACCTCCTCGACGCTGGTGAAGCCTTCGGAAGCGAGCACCTGGCCGACCATCTCGTCGACGTCGAGGGCTTCCATGAACAGCGACGACCGTTCGACGAATTCCTTCTGGCGGCGTTCGCTCTCTTCCTGCTCGGTCAGGATGTCGATGTCCCAGCCGGTGAGCTGCGAGGCAAGACGGACGTTCTGGCCGCGGCGGCCGATGGCCAGCGACAGCTGATCGTCGGGGACGACGACCTCGATACGTTCGGCATCCTCATCGAGCACGACCTTGGCGACTTCCGCCGGCTGCAATGCATTGACGATGAAGGACGCCGCCGAGGGCGACCACGGGATGATGTCGATCTTCTCGCCCTGCAATTCGCCGACGACCGCCTGGACGCGGCTGCCGCGCATACCGACGCAGGCGCCGACCGGATCGATGGAGCTGTCACGCGAGATGACGGCGATCTTGGCGCGCGAACCCGGATCGCGGGCGACCGACTTGATCTCGATGATGCCGTCGTAGATTTCCGGCACTTCCATGGTGAACAGCTTCGCCATGAACTGCGGATGGGTGCGCGACAGGAAGATCTGCGGGCCGCGCTGTTCGCGGCGCACGTCATAGACATAGGCGCGGACGCGATCGCCATATTTGTAGTTTTCGCGCGGGATCAGCTCGTCGCGGCGGATGATCGCCTCGCCGCGGCCAAGATCGACGATGACGTTGCCGTATTCGACGCGCTTGACGGTGCCGTTGACGATCTCGCCGATACGGTCCTTGTATTCGTCATATTGCCGGTCGCGCTCGGCCTCGCGCACCTTCTGCACGATGACCTGCTTGGCCGACTGTGCGGCGATGCGGCCGAAATCCATCGGCGGCAGCTGTTCGGCGATGAAATCGCCGAGCTGGGCGTCCGGATTGCGCTCGCGCGCCGAGGAAATGGCAATCTGCGTCGCGTAATCGTCGACCTTCTCGACCACTTCCATCAGCCGCTGCAGCTTCATCTCGCCGGTGTTGGCGTTGATGTCGGCGCGGATGTTGGTTTCCTGGCCGTAGCGCGAGCGCGCGGCCTTCTGGATCGCATCGGCCATGGCGGCGATGACGATCGACTTGTCGATCGACTTTTCACGCGCGACCGCATCGGCGATCTGCAGCAGTTCAAGCCTGTTGGCGCTTACAACCATCTTTTTTCTCCCGAGCTTGTTGCCGACCTTTACGGCCGGCAGCCCAATCACATTTCCTGTTCGGTTTCGTCTTCCGCGCCCACTTCCGCACCCTCTGGCGCCTCTTCGGGTTCGCCGCGGCGTTTCCTGGCTTCCTTGCGCGCCCGGTTGTCCTTCGACAGCGCATCGCGGATAAGATCGTCGGTCAGGACCAGCCGCGCGTCGGCGATCGCATCGTAGGGCACGCGCACCGTCGGCTCCTCGCCGTAAGCGGCCTTGTCGCGCTCGATCAGCACACCGTCCGCGTCGCTTTCGGCGATCTTGCCCTTGAAGCGCTTGCGGTCGGCGACGAGAACCGACGTTTCCATCTTCACCAGATGGCCGGTCCAGGCTACAAAATCCGATTTGCGGACCAGCGGCCTGTCTATGCCCGGCGACGACACTTCGAGATGATATGCCTTCTCGATCGGATCATCGACATCGAGCGCCGGCGATACCGCCCGGCTGACCTCTTCGCAATCCTCGACGGTCATTGTGCCGTCCTCGCGTTCGGCCATGATCTGCAGCGTGAGCCCGTTCTGGCCCGACAAATGCACACGTACCAAGCGGAAGCCGATGGCACGCAGTACCGGCTGGACGATCAGCGCGATGCGCGCATCGATACCGCTTTCGCGGATGATGCGGTCGTCGCCTTCGCTTGCCGTCACTGTCATTCGGTGCCTGTCGCTCGATTCCTGTTTGGCCGGCAGGTAATAAAAAAGAGCGGGACCGGGTGGACCCACTCTTCGTCATACCGACCAAGAATTTGAAGCTGATATAGACGATCATGGCCGTCGTTTCAAGCCCGTCGTGCATCTGGGCAGGGCTGGGAGTCCGCAGCGCTGTGCCAAATGCATGGCGGCCATGCAGTGATCCCCCTTTGAGCACCGGCGACGCACGACTATCTATGTTGCATTGCACAGTTGGAGCGCTCACTGCGCTCGAAAGGGTACCGATCATGACCAACCGTGGATTTTTCTCAGCCATAGGCGACTTCTTTAGCGTGTTCGGCAGCGCCGTAGCCGTGTCGCGGGCTGTGGAAAACGGTTGCAAGCCGCATGCGCACGATTTGCGCAATCTCGGCATGGAGCCGGCAGCCTTCGACAAAATCCGCCGCTTCTGAGCCAGGTGAGCACCGAGAGCCTTCGGCCCATCCGCCTTTGCTCAGTTCCGGACGTCCTGCTTATTTCCGCACGAAGGTGAGATAGGCAGGCCGTCGGCCTTCGCGAATGGCCTTGGCCTCATAGCGCGTCCCTGGCCAGCCATCATAGGACCGATGCCAGTCGGCAGCTTCGTTTGCCTGCCACGCGAAGGCGCCATGCGCCCGGCAATGCAGCAGCGTCCAGTTCACATAGCTGTCGATGTCGGACGCAAAGTGGAATTTTCCGCCGTGCTTCAGGACGCGCGCGAAGCGGTCGAGATTGACCGGGCTGACGAAGCGCCGCTTCCAGTGCTTCTTCTTCGGCCACGGATCCGGGTAGAGAAGGTCGATGCCGTCAAGCGAAGCCTGCGGCAGCCAGTCCAGCAGGCGCGTGGCGTCGTCGTCATAGACGCACAGATTGGCAAGCGGACGCTCCCGGACCGCCATCATCATCTTGGCCATGCCGTTGACGAAGGGTTCGACGCCGATAAAGCCGGTCGCCTGGCTGGCCGTGGCACGGTGCAGAAGATGTTCGCCGCCGCCAAAACCGATTTCGAGCAGGACAGCGGAAACTTCTGCTTCGAAAAGGCTGCGCAGATCGGCCGGCGGTTCAACCGTCAGATCGAGCCTGTAGGCAGCGAAGCCGCTCTCCAGAGCCGCCGCCTGCTGCGGTCGAATGGTCTTGCCGCGCCGGCGACCGAAAAATGCCTCGGTCGCACGGCTTGGCCGGTCCTTCGGATCCATAGGCGCCGCGGTTAGGCGGCGACCGCTTCGGCGACCGGTTCGGCGAGAGCGTCCTTGAGCGCCTTGGCGAGATCGGTCTTCTCCCAGGAAAAGGATCCGTCGCGGCCGGCCTTGCGGCCGAAATGGCCATAGGACGACGTCTTGGCATAGATCGGCTTGTTGAGATCGAGCTGGCGGCGGATGCCGGACGGCGACAGGTCCATCACGGTGCGCAGTGCACGCTCCAGCTTTGCCTCGTCGACCTTGCCGGTGCCGTGCAGGTCGACGTAGATCGACAGCGGCTGCGCGACGCCAATCGCATAGGAAAGCTGGATGGTGCAGCGATCGGCGAGCTTCGCGGCGACCACGTTCTTGGCGAGATAGCGCGCCGCATAGGCCGCCGAGCGGTCAACCTTGGTAGTGTCCTTGCCGGAAAAGGCGCCGCCGCCATGAGGCGCAGCCCCACCATAGGTGTCAACGATGATCTTGCGGCCGGTCAGGCCGGCGTCGCCGTCGGGTCCGCCAATGACGAACTTGCCGGTCGGATTGATATACCAGTTGCAATTGTCGGCGATCTTCAGGTCGCCCAGCGCCTCGCGGATATAGGGCTCGACGACTTCGCGCACCTTCTTCGAATCCCACGTCGCATCGAGATGCTGGGTCGACAGCACGATCTGCGTCACTTCCGCCGCCTTGCCGTCGACATAGCGGACCGTAACCTGGCTCTTGGCATCCGGCCCGAGCCTGCCGGCATCACCGCTGCCTTCATGGCGCGCGGCGGCCAGCAGTTCGAGGATCTTGTGGCTGTAGTAGATCGGCGCCGGCATCAGATCCGGCGTCTCGCGGCAGGCATAGCCGAACATGATGCCTTGGTCGCCGGCCCCTTCCTCGCCTTGCCGGTCGGAGGCGTTGTCGACGCCTTGGCCGATATCCGGCGATTGGCCGTGCAGCAGGACCTCGATCTTGGCCGTCTTCCAGTGGAAGCCAGCCTGCTCGTAGCCGATTTCGCGGATTGCCTTGCGGGCAACCGACTTGAACTTGGCCGGGTTGACAAGCGGATGGCCGGCCGCATCCTTCAGGATGTGGCCCTCCTTGTCCTTCTTGAGCAGCGTCTCGGGGACGCGCACTTCACCAGCGATGACAACGCGATTGGTCGTCGCGAGCGTCTCGCAGGCGACGCGGACTTTCCATGGGTCCATGCCGGTCTTTCTGGCCTCGCGGTAGACGAGATCGACAATCTCGTCGGAGATACGATCGCAGACCTTGTCGGGATGGCCCTCGGCAACGGATTCCGAGGTGAAGAAATAATTGTGCCGCGTCACGGGTGTCCCCTCTTGAAAAAATATCGGCAGGCCGCCGATTTTGGCGCGCCAGTTGTTAACGGTGCCGGGCGCCGCTCGTCAAGCCGTGCAGCCGTTCTGGCATGAATTTTGACGTTATTATCTTTGCATCCCGAAGACGGCGGCAGGGCGCACTACCATTATCTCTTGCACCAACAGACTGAAGAGAACGGTTTCGAGGAAGCATGTCGAGCAAAATCGATCCGCGCTTCGGCGCATCGGCGGAATGCACATCCCACGGTGCACCCAGCCACGAGAAATTGCATGCCCCGCTACGACGACCTCGTCCTCTTTGACTTCTTCACTGGCCAGTCAGTCGGCTTCGTCGATGGAGAGCGACTTCACAAGCTCGATGATCTTGCGGCGCACTTTCACGTCGGCGATCTTGACGAAGGCGCGGTTCAGCTGGAGGCCTTCCGGGCTGCCGCAGAATTCGACGGCGGAGGTCATCGACGCATCCTCGGCAAATCCACGGTTGCCCACGGCCTCCTGACCGGGCGCATCCTCGAAAAAGAAGGCGACGGGCACGCCGAGTATCGAGGCGATTGCCTGCAAACGGCTGGCGCCGACGCGATTGGTGCCTTTTTCGTACTTTTGGATCTGCTGGAACGTTATGCCGAGGTTTTCGCCCAGTTTTTCCTGGCTCATTCCCAGCATATTGCGGCGAAGCCGGATGCGGCTTCCGACGTGGATGTCGATCGGATTCGGCTTTTTCTTGTTTTCTTCTGTCATTTTTTCCTCGCCGAATTTTTCCGGCTTTTTCTATTTTGCTGCCCAAACGAAACCGGCGGCCCGTGCCCCAACAGAACGACCTATCGACTTCGATAATTTTTCAGGCGCTTACAGTATGAGTTTCTAATGTGTCGGCTGTCAATTCGCCCGTAGCCTTTGCCTTACGTTCAAAATGCATGCCGCAACGGCAAGCAGAAACATGATCAGCATTCCGTTAATGCGTCGTTGGCCGGAGGAAACGATGGCTTGGCTGGAGATCGGCACACGCACGTCGATGGCGCCGCGTGCATCGATTGCCAGCGCGTCGACGATGCGACCGCGCGGGTCGACAACGGCCGAAATGCCGTTATTAGCCGCGCGCAACAGGGGCACCCCATTCTCCACCGCCCGGATCTGCGCCTGCCTGAAGTGCTGGTACGGCCCCGGCGTGTCGCCGAACCAGGCGTCATTGGTGACGTTCACAATAAGCTCGGCTGACGTTGCGTCAACCGCGACCAGATCGGGAAAGATGACCTCATAGCAAATAAACGGCAGCGCCCGGATGCCGCCGGGCAGCGCGATCGGGTGCCGCTCATTGCCGGCCGCGAAGGTCATCGGGCCGGCAACAAGCTGCTCAAGCCCGAAGCGGCCGAGCAGATCGGCGAAAGGTAGATATTCGCCAAAGGGTACCAGATGAACCTTGTCGACGGCATCGACGATTTCGCCCCTTTCGTCGATCGCCACGACCGAGTTGTAGTAACGGCTGCCGGTATTTGCCGCCGAGCCGCCTTCCTCGCGAACGACTCCGGCGACCAGCATCTGGCCATCGCCAAGCATCTCTCCGATGGCAGGCAGGGCATCCGGACGTTCGGTGAACAGAAACGGCACGGAGGTCTCCGGCCACAGGATCAATTGCGGCCTGTCATGGCCGGGTTCCGGCGCCTTGGCCGAAAGCCCCATCAGGGTGGCGAAGATGCGGTCGCGCACCGAGGCATCCCATT
Source organism: Mesorhizobium sp. M0060 (assembly GCF_040323155.1). Lineage (NCBI taxonomy): Bacteria > Pseudomonadati > Pseudomonadota > Alphaproteobacteria > Hyphomicrobiales > Phyllobacteriaceae > Mesorhizobium > Mesorhizobium sp. M0060. Next base: position 23,459 of record NZ_JAMYUP010000016.1, on the reverse strand, counting down.
TCTCGGTGAGGTCGACGGCAGGCTGCACGATACGGACGTCGAGGCTGCGGGCGGCCGGCTTTTCGGGGGCGGCAAGCCTGATATAGCCGAAGCCGGCATGGGCGGCGGCGAGAACGACAAGCAATGCAGCGCCGAGGCGAAGATGCCGGCGCGCCGCAAGCAGGGCCGGCAGCGCAAAGACGAAGACCGCAAGCGCATTCATGCCGATCATGCCGGTCACCGATACGCTCTGCATCAGCAAAGGCACCGGCATCGCCGCATAGCCGACGGCATTCCACGGAAAGCCGGTGAACAGGAAGCCGCGCAGCCATTCCGCCAGGGCAAAGCCGAAGGCAAGTGCCGCGATGCGGCCGATGTCGTTGCTCCACAACAGCCGGGCAACCACGGCGGCGAAGCCATAGAAGAAGGCGAGCGCGAGGGGGATGCCGACCACTGCGAACGGCAAGGCCCAGGCGAAGCTGTCGGCCTCGACCAGCAGCGCCGAGCCGACCCACCAGAGACCGGCAAGAAAATAGCCGAATCCGAACCACCAGCCGGTAGCGAAAGCCGGCAGCAAGCGTCGCAGAAAACCGTCCGAGGCTTCGCCGGTCGCGCCGTCGAGGAGCCAGACCAGCAGCGGGAACGAAACGAAACAGACGGCGAAGAAATCGTAAGGCGCCTGGGCAAGAACCGCCAGCGCCCCGGCAAGAAACGCCACCAGCGCGCGCCGCCAGCCCCAAAGCAGAATTATCCGGCCGGCCTGGCGCTCCATCTATGCTTCCGAGTCGTGCGAATCAGGAAGCAAGATTTATCAGGCCGCGGTCTCGGCTCCAAACCGGATAGGCGCGACCAAGTCCGCTCATAGCTATCGATGCCAGCCTTCGATCGTCAGTCCGCTCAGCCGCTCAGCCTCTTCGCGCGGAATGGAGCCTATCGTCTGCGCGAAAGTCCAGACATGGCCTTCAGGATCGCGCGCCCTGTACAGCCGTTCACCATAGAACTGGTCGGCAGGCTGCTCGATGATCTCGGCTCCCGCCGCCTTTGCACGATCACAATGGGAATCTATCCCGTCTTTCAGGCGTACATAGACGGATTGGGTGTTCCTGCCTCCAACCGAAGCCGCTGGCGATGTGGTTGGCCCATTCGGAATCGATGATGATATAGCCGTCGCCGAACCGCATCTCGGAATGGACAAGCGTCCCATCAGCATCGCTGACCACCATGCTCGGCTCGAAGCCGAAGGCCTTTTCAAGCCATGTCAATGCGGCCCACGGATCCTGGTAGAATACGCCGGAGCCCAAGGTCGAGTGCTTGAACGGGTCCTCAACCGGCATCGGGCGAGCCGCGTCTTTCAAGCCTGCTCGGTGCGGACGGCGCGGCGGCGGCGCTCGCCCTTCAGGGTCTCGACGATGCGCACGCGCTTGACGCGGCGCGGATCGGCGTCGAGCACGTGGAACTCGAAACCGGGTATGGCCTGAACCACTTCGCCGCGCGCCGGCACCCGGCCAAGCGTGTTGAAGATCATGCCGCCGATCGTGTCGACATATTCGCCGTGCTCGCCGGCGGTGAAATCCTCGCCGATCATCTTGGCGACATCGTCGATCTCGGCCTTGCCGTCGACGACGAAGACGCCTTCGCCGGCCTGGGTGATCATCGGCTCGTCCTCATCATGCTCGTCCTCGATGTCGCCGACCACCATCTCGACGATGTCCTCGAGCGAGACGAGACCGTCAGTGCCGCCATATTCGTCGATGACCAAAGCCATCTGGGTGCGCGTCGTCTGCATCCGCCCCATCAGGTCGGAGGCGAGCATCGACGGCGGCACGAACAGCACCGGTCGGATCAGATTGAGATCGCCGATGGTGCGCGCCAGATCGACCTGGGCGAGATCGAGAACAGTCGCGACCGGGGGTTTCCTGGTCGTCCTGCCCTTTCTGACGCGGGCGACCTTGGTGATGTGCGCCAGCACGTCGCGGATATGGACCATGCCGCGCGGGTCGTCGAGCGTCTCCGAATAGACCGGCATGCGGGAATGGCCGGACTGCTCGAACAGCCCCAGAAGATCGCCGAGCTTCGTCGTGATCTCGACCGCCTCGATGTCGGCGCGCGGCACCATGACGTCCTCGACGCGCACTTCGCGCAGACGCAGGATGTTGTTGAGCATGGCGCGTTCGCCGGGCGAGAAGGATTCAGCATCGCTCGCCGTTTCGGCAAGCGCGCCGGCAATCTCCTCGCGCAGGCTGGTGCCGTTCCGATGCCTGAAAAGCCCGAGCACGCGATCGAACAGGGAAGGACCGGCAGGCGATGCCTCGCTGGCGAAGCTGCCGGTCGTGGTACTCGGACTCGAGCCCTCTTCCGTCGTTTCGGAAGGCTTGGTCGCACTGCCGGCGTCGGAGCGGGCGGCAGTCTCTGGTTTGTCGTTCATCATCGTCCGGTCAATTGGTCTTTTGTAATTACGTGTAGGGATCGGGAATGGCAAGCCTCGCAAGTGCTGCGCGCTCTGTCGCTTCCATCAATTCCGCTTCGGCGTCGGTTTCGTGATCGTAGCCCAGCAAATGCAGCAGGCCGTGGATAACGAGATGGGAGATATGGTCCTCGACCGGCTTGTCTTCCAGTGCCGCCTCGCGCGCGACAGTCTCGGCGGCCAGCACGATGTCGCCCAGCATCGGCGGCAGAGGCCCGCCCCTCGCAAACGGAAAAGCTGGAAAAGACAGGACGTTGGTCGGCTTGTCCTTGCCGCGCCAGCCGGCATTGAGCGTACGAATATGGGCATCGTCGGAAAAGACGATGCTGAGCTCGGAACGCCCGTCCGCACCGGTTTCGGTAAAGGCGGCCACCACCGCGCGGTCGACCAGCCGCGTCAGCATCGTCTCGTCGGGCCAATCGCCCGCCTCGATCGCGATATCGATCTCGACGGGAAGCTGCCCCCCCGCCTTTTGCTCCTCAGCCATGCGGCCGCATCATCAAATCAGCCTTCGACACCCAAGCCCCTGGCCAGCTTGCCGTCACGGTCGTAGGCCTTGACGATCTCGGCGACCAGCGGATGCCTGACGACGTCGCCCTCGTTGAAGCGGACCGTCACCATGCCGGTGACGCCGTCGAGGATTCTCAGTGCCTCGACCAGACCGGACTTGGTGTTTGGCGGCAGATCGATCTGGGTCGGATCACCGGTGACGATCATACGCGAATTCTCGCCGAGCCGGGTCAGGAACATCTTCATCTGCATCGGCGTGGTGTTCTGCGCCTCGTCGAGGATGACGGCAGCGTGCGCCAGCGTACGGCCGCGCATGAACGCCAGCGGCGCGATCTCGATGACCTCGGCGGCAATCGCCCGCTCGACCTTGTCGGCCGGCATCAGGTCGTAGAGCGCGTCATAGAGCGGCCGCAGATAGGGATCGACCTTCTCCTTCATGTCACCCGGCAGAAAGCCAAGCCGTTCGCCGGCCTCGACCGCGGGGCGCGACAGCACGATGCGTTCGACCATGCCGCGTTCGAGCAGCATTGCCGCATGCGCCACCGCCAGATAGGTCTTTCCGGTGCCGGCCGGGCCGATGCCGAAGACGAGTTCCGACCGCTCCAGCGCGCGCATATAGGCGTCCTGGTTCAGCGAGCGGGCATAGATGGTCTTCTTGCGCGTCGATATCTGGGCGGCGGACACCTTGCCTTTGCGCTCCAGCGTCGGCAGCGTTAGCTGGTCGTCGGTGGCGATCGCCATGCGCACGGCGCCGTCGACATCGGACTGGCCGATATCGGTGCCTTTCTGCAGAATGCCATAAAGATTGTCCAAGGCGCGGCGTGCCTGCTCGGCGGCCGAGGAAGAGCCCTTGATGGTCAATTGGTTGCCGCGCGAGCGGATGTCGACGCCGAGCTTCTGCTCGAGCCTGGCCAGATTTTCGTCGAACTGGCCGTAAAGGGCGCTGGCAAGCTTGTTGTTGTCGAAAGTCAGTACGATGTGCGCCATATCCGAGGCCCCCGAGGGTAGGTTCTGGGGCAGGTTCTTCACTTCAGCAGCGCTCAACCGTCTCTCCTCATCTGCCGAGGCCTTCAGGCCAATTCGGCGAACAGGCTGTTGTAGCCCGTCTTCGTGATTCGTACCTGGATAATGTCACCGATTTCGCCGGCCATTTCATCAACAATAACCGGCTGCAGCCATGGCGAGCGGCCAACCTTCTGGCCGGCCTGGCGGCCCGGCTTCTCGATCAGCGTGTCGATGGTCCTGCCGACCAGGCTGGTGCCGAAATCCTGCTGCTGTTTCAGAAGCAGCGCCTGCAGTCGCTGCAGGCGCTCGTCCTTGACCGCCTCCGGCACGTGATCGCTCATCTCGGCGCCCGGCGTGCCGGGGCGCGGCGAATATTTGAACGAAAAGGCCGAGGCATAGTTGACGTCTTTGACCAACTGCATCGTCGCCTCGAAATCGGCTTCCGTCTCACCGGGAAAGCCGACGATAAAATCGCCCGACAGTGCAATATCGCTCCGTGCGGCGCGGATGCGATCGATCAACGTCAGATAGTCCTTGGCCATATGCCTGCGGTTCATCGCCTTGAGTATGCGGTCGGAGCCGGATTGCACCGGTAAATGTAGATAGGGCATTAGCGTCGGCAAATCACGATGGGCGGCGATCAATTCATCGTCCATGTCGCGCGGATGGCTGGTCGTGTAACGCAGCCGCGCCAGGCCCGGAATCTCGGCCAGCCTGTACAGCAGCCGGCCAAGGCCCCATTCCTCGCCGTTTTGGCCCCTCCCGTGCCAGGCATTGACGTTCTGGCCGAGCAGCGTCACCTCGCGCACGCCGGCATCCGCCAGACGCTCGGCCTCGGCGACGATCTGTGCCACCGGCCGCGATACTTCCGAGCCGCGCGTATAAGGCACGACGCAGAAGGTGCAGAACTTGTCGCAGCCTTCCTGAACGGTCAAAAACGCCGTCACGCCGCGCCTGATCAGTTCGGCGCGCTTCGGCTGCGGCAGATGCTCGAATTTGTCCTCGACGGCATAGTCGGTCTCGACGACCTTTTCGCCACCGCGCGCCCTCGCCAGCACACCGGGCAGCCGGTGATAGGTCTGCGGACCGATGACCAGATCGACGGCCGGCGAGCGGCGGATGATCTCGGCACCCTCGGCCTGCGCCACGCAGCCGGCGACGCCAACCAGCATTTCGCGCCCGGCCTTCGCACGCTCGGCCTTCATCTCACGGATGCGCCCAAGTTCGGAATAGACCTTTTCCGCCGCTTTCTCGCGGATGTGGCAGGTGTTGAGCAGCACCAGATCGGCCTCGCCGATGGCGTCCGTCGCGGCATAACCGTCGGCCGCCAGAGCATCGGTCATGCGCTGCGAATCGTAGACGTTCATCTGGCAGCCATAGGTCTTGACGAAGACCTTTCTGGTCGCGGCAGGCGGAACGACCAGGTCGTCGGCGGCAGCGCCGATGTCGTCGCGTTCTATCGTGTTCAATTCCATTTCGCGGCTTCTAGCGCCTTTTCCTGACAAAAAACAGACGAATCTGGCTGGAACCTGCGCGGATTACCGGCTTGGGCGCGGATCGGCGAGCGCCGCCTGTACCATCTCGCGCACCTGGCGTTCCATCTGCTTTGCCGTTTCCTTGCGGCTGGAGCCCTTGGAGAAAGCGATCGCCTCGCCAAAATGCACCTCGACGTCGAGGGCGCCCTCGGCCATCAGCACCTTGAGGTGCGGCATCAGCTCCTCATCGCCGATCCAGGCGGCAACCGGCCGATGCCGGCGGCCAAGCGGCACGCCATGCAGGCGCGTATAGACGACCGCCACCGGCTGGATGAAGACCTTTTCGGCCGCCCCTTCCGCAATCGCCATTGTGGCGGCGCCGAACAGCGTGCTCTTGAACGGCAGGATCATGTTGCCGTCGCCGGTCGAGCCTTCGGCGAACAGCACCATGGCGTCGCCTTTGGCCATGCGACCGGCGATCTCGCTCGCCTGGTCGCCCGACGAACGCTTGCGCTCACGCTCGATGAATACGGTGCGCTGCAGCTTCGACAGCATGCCGATCAACGGCCAGCCGGCCATGTCGGCCCTGGCGATGAACGTCACGTCGACCATCGACCCCAGCACCATGATGTCGGTCCAGGAGATGTGGTTGGCCGCAACCAGCAATGGGCGCTGTTCGAAGAGAGAGCCCTTGACATGGATGCGCAGCCCCAGCGTCCTGACAATCATCCTGTGCCAGATTTTCAGGATGAAGGTCTCGCGCCAGAGCCCGGTCCTCATCGACACTATCTGCAGCGGCACAAGCACCAGCGAGCCGAGGACAACCAGCCCCAGCGCCAGGAAAATCCTGATTTTTCCGATCATCCGCACCACCCCGACGTTTGGCTAACGAAGATCGCGGCGCATGACAAGCGCGCCGGTCGGGCCGTGCTCCGGCGACTTGTAATAGTTGGCGCGCTTGCCGACCTCGCGGAAGCCGAGCCGACGGTAGAGCGCGATCGCGGCAACGTTGGTCTCGTCGACCTCAAGAAAAAGCGCCTCGGCGCGCTGTGCGTGCAGTTCGCGCAGCACCGCATCCATCAATTGCCAGCCGAGCCCCCGGCGCCGATGCGAACGTGCCACCGCGACAGTCAGGATCTCTCCCTCGCCGGCCGCCAGGCGCGCCAGCACGAAGCCGAGCGGCGGCTTGGCGCCCTGTCCGGTCTCGCGCGCGGCATAGCCGAACACCGTGTCCTGCTCGAGCAGTGCGGCGAATTCGTCGTCGGTCCACGGCCGCGCGAAATCCTCGCGATGCAGCACCGACATGGCCGCGCTGTCAGCAACCGTCAGCGGCTCGAGCGCATAGTCCCTGCGGCGCGACTGGAGGAAGGGAATGCGCATCAGTTTTTTTGCCTCGATAGGATAAAGCCTGCCTGAGGCTTTGCGTCGGCGCCGCGCAGATAGAGCGGTTTCGGCTTTTCGCCCTCGCCCTTTTTACCGGCACCTTGGGCGGCGGCCAGCCGGGCATAGGCGGCAATGTCGGCGGTGGCCGCCGTCGCGCCGACGTCGAAGGCGCGCCCGACCGAGGCGGCAATTTGCGATGTCGACGTGCCGGCAAGAACCGCAGATCTGTCAACCGCGATGGCGGCGGCTTGTGAAAGCGTGGTCACCGAGGGACCGTAAATCAAAACGGATGCTTCATCATAAAGTGCCGCATGGATTTCCTCGCGCCCTGCATCGAGCGCGGCGAGCACGGCGCGGCCGGGAAACGTCGCTCTCGCTTGCGCCGCCAGTGCTTCCAGAGTCGTCACGCCGATCGCCGGTATTTTCAGCGCCAGCGCCAGGCCGCGCGCCGCCGAGACACCGACGCGCAGACCGGTGAAGGAGCCCGGACCGGTGGAAACGGCAATGGCGCCGAGGCCGGCATAATCGGTTCCGGCCGCCTTCAACGCCCCCTCGATCACGGCCATTAAATGTTCCGCATGGCCCTTGCCGAGATCGAACACCGAACGGCCGAGTTCCTTCCCAGCCGCCGCGTCGTAGACGCAGGCGGCGCAGAGATTGGCAGCACAGTCGATGGCAAGCAACTTCATGGTGGCCGGTTGAGACAGGTTCAACACAAAGTTCCCTGTGCCCGCCAAGGCTGATCCCCGCAAGGGAATAATGCATAGACCGTCAGGCAACTTTGCTCGGATCCGAGTCCAGAAAGGTAAGCTTCGACGAACGCAACTGCCACAAACCGGTGCCGCACTAGCCGATCTGGTCGATGCGCAGCACGTGATTGTCCCAGACATAGTCCGGCTCGGAACGGGTCGCGCCACCTGGTTCGACGATCTCGCCGGCGCCCGTCGTTGCCATGAAGCTTTTCCCGTCGGGCGCCACGCCGCAGACCTCGACCAGCGCCGTGGTGGTGACGATGCGCCCGCTGGCCGCGCCGATCACGGCAAGCGAATTCCCCTCCGGCGAGGACACGGCGATCGTGCCGGCGACCGGGTTGGCGGCGACCGAGCCGATATAGTTCCTGAAGCCGGAGAGCACGTGCTGCGGCATGTCGAGCAGTTGCAATTCCTTGCCGCGCGGCGCGCGGCCGACCAGCGGGGGGCGATCGGTGCCCGGCCCCCTGTACTGGCAGCCGAACCAGACGGTGCCGGACCGGTCGGCGTCCATGTGGCGGATCGACAGCTGGTGCAGCGCCGGCGGCAATTCGTGCTTTTCGATCAGATCGCCGGTGAGACGGTCGACCAGCACATAGGAGGGCTTCATCGTCGCGACGTTGAGCTCGGCGCGGCCATAATCCGGATGCGTTTCGATGCCGCCATTGGCGACGGCAATCGTCCTGCCGTCGGAAAGCAGCAAAAGCTCGTGCGGGCCCATGCCGTAGGTCGGGAATTCGCCGATCCGCTTGAACTTCGCATGCGCATCATAGACGCCGACGACGCCGGCGGCGTTATCGAAATCATTCTCGGTGGCGTAGAGCAGCGCGCCGTCGGTCGAAAACACGCCATGGCCGAAGAAATGCCGGCCGGCAACGCTGGCAATGGTCTGCGGTTCATCGCGGCCGGTGTGGTCGAAGATGACAGCAAAGGTGCCCGGCTGCCTGGCAAACACCACCGAACGCTTCGACACCGGATCGAAGGTAACGTCGTGGCCGCGGTCGGGCAGATCGATCGAATGCAGAAGCTTGCCGGCCTCGGACAGGATGGCCGCACCATAGCTGCCGTCGCGCTTGACGAAAGCGGTGGCGAAGACCGCGTCGGCGTCGCGCGTCTTTGCCCAGGCCGACGGCGCCATCGCCGCTACGAAACCAGCGCCTGCGGCCCTCAGGAAATCGCGCCGATCGATCAGCGGCATGCGCATAATTAGTCGCCATCCAGTGACGAGAACCCGGCGGTCAGGCCGAATTCGGCAGCCAGCCTGGTGCCGATCAGGGTCGTCAGGCTGGATGTCACCAGCGAGAAATAGTCGAGCTTCTGGCGCAGCGCCGGATCGGCAAGTGCCTTGTCGATCGGACCTCTGATCGTCTTTGCGACCTCGATCCCGTTGGTCAGCTGGATGTGGACCGATCCCGCCATCCAGCGCGCGTCGGGCGGCAACGCATCGCCAAGCTGCGAGGCCTGGAACAGAGCGTCCATGCCCGCCAGATTTCCGGTCAGCGAGCGGGCGGTGTTTTGCGAACGCCAATAGATCGCCTGTTTCGGTTTGTCGGCCTCCGGCTTGGCGCCCAGGAAGCCTTTCAGGCGCACGTCGCGGACCATTTCCAGCTCGTTGATGAAGACGCCGACCAGTTCGGTCACCGCTTCGGTGCCGTCGTGATAGAGCGCGTTCTGCGGACCCGGATTGCCCCAGAGCGCCGCAAAGCCGCCGGGCTTATTCCAGGCGTCGCTGACCTCGCCGGCGATTGTCTCGACATTGCCGGCAATGGCCGCGCCATAGGCGCAGCGATAGGCGTCGTCCTTGCCGGCCAATCGATCGGCGCCGTCGCCGTAGAGCAGGAATTCCAGTGCGCCGAGCCCTTGCATGGCGACGCTCTTTGTCGCCAGCTGGGCCGAATCGGCGGCTGTCGGATCCTTGCCGGCAAGTGCTGCCTGCACCTGCTTCAGGCCGATGCTCTTGCGGTCCGGCCAAAACAGCATGCGCTCAAGCCGGTTGCTTTCGGCGATCGGCCCGAAACGGATGATTTCCACCACCGACCAGGCATCCACGAGACCCGAGAATTCGGCGCGTGCCGCATCGAGATTGTCTTGCGAGGGCGCCTGGCAAAGCGCGTGCATTGCCCCGGTCAAGCTGTCCGCATGATCATGCAGCCTGGCATAGGCCGGGCGGACAAAGCCGTCGATCGCCCGCTGGATCACGTCCGAAGCTTTCACCGCCGCAGACGCCGGCAGTGCAGCGGCGAAGACCAGCGTGAGAGCAAGAACAAGCGCAAGACGCTTCGGCATCAGAGCGACTCCAGAAACTTGATCAGCGCATCGCGGTCGGCCGCATCGGCTGCGGCAAAGCGGTCACGCGCCTTCTGCCCCTCGCCGCCATGCCACAGGATCGCCTCGGCCAGGCTGCGCGCGCGCCCGTCATGCAGGAAGAAGGTGTTGCCGCTGACCGTCTGGGTGAGTCCGATGCCCCACAGTGGCGGCGTGCGCCATTCGCTTCCCGTGGCCTCGCCCACCGCCTGCCCGTCGGCAAGACCCGGCCCCATGTCATGCAGCAGAAAATCGGAATAAGGCCAGATCAGCTGAAAGGCCTGCGCCTTGTTCGGGGTGCCGCGACGGGTGACGAATTTCGGCGTATGGCAGGAGATGCAGCCCATATCGTAGAACAGTTTTTTGCCGACGAGCACGTCCGGTCTGTCGAGGTCGCGCCGGGCCGGCACGGCAAGGTTTTGCGAATAGAAGGTAACGAGGTCCATGACGGGCGGCGGCGCTTCGACCGGACCGAGGCGGTCCTGCACACCGTTGGGTAGGGCAAGGCAGGCCTTTTCTCCGGAGGTGCAATCGCCCCAGTGCTTCGGCACCTCGGGCGTCGAAATGCCGATATCGCCGGCAAAAGCGTCCGCCGATTGCTGGCGGATCGATGCGGCCTGCGCCTTCCAGCCGAAACGGCCGAGCGTCAGCTCGCCGCTGCTGCCGTCGCGTATTATGTTGGGCCTGCCGGAAATACCGTCGCCATCGCGGTCGGCCGGATCGGCATGGGCAAGGATGTCGGCCGGAGCGATCTGCTCGACCAGGCCAAGGCCGATCATCGGCGGCGTCATGCGCGGCGACAGCGTGGTGCGTGGATCGAGCGGCCCGTAGGCAAGGCCCTCGACCGAATAGCTGGGCTTGCGCAGCGACACCACGCTGCCGTCCGCCAATTTTACTTTCTCGTCTTGATAGTCGACACGCATCCTGCCTTCGCCCCGCAGGCCAGGAACGGCCAATTCCTGCAGCTGCGTGCCATAGACCGGGTCGGGGAAGTTGAGCACCTTGTGATCGGCGAGCGCGGCTTTTTCCTCCTCGGTGCTGGCTTGCCGTGCCAGCCGCAGGAACATCGAGGTGGTGCCGCTGTCGCCTTCCGGCGGGTGGCCGCGGCCGTCCTTCAGATGGCAGTTCTGGCAGGCGCGCTCGTTGAACAGCGGACCAAGCCCATCCGAGGCCTGTGTCGAGGATGGCGACGACACCCAGTTCTTGCGAAAAATGGCGTTGCCGAGCTTGAACGTGCCCTCTTCCTCGAAGCTGATGTTGGCGGAGGATTGCGAGAAGGCGTCCTTGTTGACGTCCTTCTTCGAGGTGCCGGCGCCGCCCTGCATCAGCTCGAATTGCTCGGGCTTGGAGAAATCGCTGGTTGGCCTTGTGATGGCGATAACGCGCGCCAAATCCTTCGGCGTCAGATCGGTGCGGCTGGTGGCAAGGCCCGCCGGTTGCGGCGCGCCGGCCAGAGCCGAGGCGGTAAGCGTCGCCACGACGGCCAGAAAAGCGGCGCGAACCATTCCGTATCGCGGCTTCTTCTGAGGCGGCAGGCCGCAATCTTCGGCCGGCCGCAAGCGGCGCAAGAAATCTAGGGGGCGCCGCATTCCCGCATGTCCTTATTCCGCCTCGTCGGCCGATGCCGCGTTGAGCTGGCCGTATTTTTCCTCGCCGATCGAGGCGAGCAGGTCGAGTTGCGTCTCGAGGAAGTCGATGTGACCTTCCTCGTCAGTAAGCAATTCCTCGAACAGCTTCATCGTCACGTAGTCGCCTGCTTCATTACAAATCTCGCGCGAACGCTTGTAGGCGGTGCGCGCGTCATATTCGCCGGCAAGATCGGATTCGAGCACTTCCTTGACATTCTGCCCGATGCGCAGCGGCGCCACGGACTGCAGGTTCGGATGGCCCTCGAGGAAGATGATACGCGCCACGAGTCGGTCGGCATGGTGCATTTCCTCGATCGATTCAGCGCGTTCCTTCTTTGCCAGCTTGGCGTATCCCCAGTCTTCCAGCAGCCGGAAATGCACCCAGTACTGATTGACCGCTCCAAGTTCCAGAAACAGAGCCTCGTTAAGCCGCTCTATGATCTGCTGTTCGCCTTTCATGGGTTCTGCTCCCGTATTGGACGCGCAGGCCTCTGACGCGATCCAGATGTGAAACGATGTCCACGCCGCTCGCCGCCGAGCGGGCGTGGTAATTTTCGGTGACCCGAATGATCGTTTCGACCACATTTGGGAAGCAGCCGCAACAGCGACCGCGCTTGTGCATGGCGTGATAGACCTTCGCCGGCACGATAAGCTGCCAGGGGTCCTCATCCAGCAGCCCGACGATCGTCTGCTCTATCTCCTTTTCGGTGATGATGTTGCAATGGCAGATCAGCATTTGTCGCTCTGGCTGACGGCGCCAATTGCGCCGCGTGGCTGGTGGTTTCGATAGTTTACTGGAACACCTTGTCCGGTGAATCGAGGCTGTCCGAGCCCTCGAAGGCTATGGCATTGAGCTTCAGGGTGCCGACGGCGCGCTCGATCGACTTGGTCTGATCGACCAGCGCGTCGATCGCCGCCTGCACGGTGGCATTGCCTTCCGTGTTGCCTTCTCCGATCTGCTGGTCATAGGCCTCGCCGGCGAGCGCCCGCGCCTTGATGGCCTCCATCTTGGCGACGGTGACATCCAGTTTGCCCGACAGTTCCTTGTCGATCGCCGGGTCGGCTTGCCTGACCATGTCGGCCACCGACGGCCCCTCGACGACAGTGCCGTCAAGCCGCGTGTAGCTGCCGTGATAGGCGGCACGGATGCCGATGGCGTCGTAGAGATGGGAGTTGTAGGTGTTGTCGGAGAAGCAATCGTGCTCCTCTTCCGGATCGTGCAGCAAGAGGCCGAGCTTCATCCGCTCGCCGGCGAGTTCGCCATAGGACAGCGAGCCCATGCCGGTGAAGATGGTCGAAATGGCGGCGTTCGGCTCGCCATCGACAAGGTTCTTACGGGCGGCGCCGCCTTCCTTCCAGTCGTTGACCATGTCCTTGAGATCGGAAACCAAAAGGTCGCTCGCCGATTTCAGATACTGCGCGCGACGGTCGCAATTGCCGCCGGTGCAATTGGTAAGGTCGTAATCGGTATAGGGCCGCTCGCCGGCGCCCGGACCGGTACCGTGCAGGTCCTGGCCCCACAGCAGGAATTCGACGGCGTGATAGCCGGTCGCCACATTGGCCTCGATGCCGCCGGCCTCCTGCAGCGTGCCGGAGAGGAATTCCGGCGTCAGACTGGTGGCGTCGACCTTCTTGCCGTTGATCTCGATCGACTTGTTGGCGATCACATTCGCGGTGTAGAGCGCGTTGGCATCCGACTCGGTGCCATAGCTCTTGGCGACATAGTCGATCAGGCCCTCGTCGAGCGGCCAGGAATTCACCTTGCCCTCCCAGTCGTCGACGATGGCATTGCCGAAACGATAGACCTCGGTCTGCTGATAGGGGACACGCGATGCCTTCCAGGCCTCGCGGGCGGCGTTCAGAGTTTCCACCGACGGCTTGGCGAGCAGCGCATCGACAGCCTTGTCGAGCGCCTCAGCCGTAATCAGCGAATCCCCGTATTTGGCGAGCGCAATGTCGGAATAGGTCTTGATGACTGCCTTGGCATCGGTTTGCGCCTTGGCCGGCAGCACGAACACCGCCGCCGTGAGCATCGCGGTGGCGCCGATCGCCGCAAGCCTGCTGCCATATCGCGCCGTGATCATCGTTCTCATGACTGTCTCTCCTCGGGAATCAGTGAAATGCCGGCGCCATGGGTGGCGGCCGACGGCAGGCGCCGCGGCGGGCAGCTGCCAGCGGGCAAAAAAAGATCGCGCCATCGCGCGGTTCGCGGAAGAAAGACACCGAAATGCCTCCAATCGAAAGGGTTCAAGGCCCAGACATCAAAGGGATGCGCTGACGCGCGAGCTTCCATAAAACGGCGAAGACGCTGGATGTCAACTGGTGTCTGAGAAAAAATTCAATTGAAACAATAGTTTAGAATTATTCTAAACTAGAACTGTCAACTTTAACACCGATATATCGGGAATGTCGGCGTATGAACGCGATTGACAGGCGGCCGTTCCGGGTGCGACCCGGATCGGCACTCTTGCGGCGGCGCCAGGCAATCGCCACTTGGCGGGACGTCCTAGATTTGGATGAGAAATCGGGCTGTTATGAAGAACGGGGTTGTCATTGTCGGTGCGGGTCATGCGGGCGTGCAAGCGGCCGCCAGCCTGCGCGAGGAGGGCTATGACGGCCCGGTAATCCTCGTCGGTGACGAAAACGAACTGCCCTACCACAAGCCGCCGCTGTCGAAGACCTTCATCAAGGATCAGAAAGCAAAGCCGCAGCCGTTGCGCGGCGAGCCTTTTTATACCGGCAGCAGCATCGACTACCGGCCGGGCCTCCGGATCGAGAGGATCGATGTCGGCGGTCGCGGGCTGGAGATATCGGGCGGTGGCGTGCTGCCGTTCGACCGGCTGATCCTCGCCACCGGCGCGCGGCCGCGCCTGCTGCCGCTGCCGGGTTCGGAGCTTTCTGGCGTTGTGTCGCTGCGCTCGCTCAGTGATGCCCGCCTGATCCGCGAACTGAGCGTGCAAAGCGAGGAGGTCGTCATCCTCGGCGGCGGCTTCATCGGCCTGGAGATTGCCGCAACGCTCACCGCGGCCGGCCGCAAGGTTACGGTGGTCGAGGCGGTCGACCGGCTGCTCGGCCGCGCGGTGGCGCCGGTCATCGCCAGCCATGTGCGCCAGCGTCTGGAAGCGACCGGTGTGCGCGTCCTTGCCGGCACCACCATCGAACGGCTGGAGGGCGAGAACGGCCGTGTTTCGGCTGCAATCACCTCATCCGGCGAGAGATTGCCGGCGCAGATGGTCGTCATCGGCATCGGCGTCGTGCCGAATGTCGAATTGGCCGAAGCCGCCGGCATTGCCATCGCCAACGGTATCCGCGTCGACCAGCAGATGCGCACGTCGGTGCCTGAAATCCTCGCCATCGGCGACGCCGCTTCCTACCGGCACTGGTTCACAGGCGGCGATGTGCGGCTGGAATCGGTGCAGAACGCCACTGACCAGGCGCGGCTTGCCGCGCGCACCATCGTCGGCCATGCCGACAATTATTCGGCGGTGCCGTGGTTCTGGTCTGATATCGGCGACATGAAGCTGCAGATGGTCGGCCTGATTTCGGGCGGCGACAGCCATCTAGTGCTGGGCGACGTGGCCGAGAACAAATTCTCGATCTACCACTATGCCGCAAGCCGGCTGCTTGGCATCGAATCGGTCAACCGGCCCGGCGACCACATGCTTGGCCGCAAGATGCTCGGCGCCGGCTTTTCGCCGACGCCGCAGATTGTCGCGACCGGGCCCGACGGACTGAAGGCGGCGCTCGCCGCATTCCAGCAGGCAGAGCCTGCCCGCGCGGCCGGATAGCTCAGGCAGCGCGGACTTCGCGGATCGAGCTTTCCAGGATATCGAGCGCTTCATTCATCACTGCGTCCTGGATGGTGATCGGCGCGAGGAAGCGGATGACGTTGCCGTAGACGCCGCAGGTGAGCAGGATCAGGCCCTTGTCGAGCGCCTTCAGCCGGACCGCATTGGCAAGTTCCGGCGCCGGCAAGCCCTTCTTCACATCGTTGAACTCGACCGCGTTCATGAAGCCGGGGCCTCTGATATCGACGATCTCCGGCGCTTCGTCGCGGATCGATTGCAGGCGCTGCTTCAGCCGGTTGCCCAGCGCGTTGGCGCGGTCGCAGAGCCTCTCCTCGTCGATGACGTCGAGCACGGCATGCGCCGCGGCGACGCCGATCGGGCTGCCGCCGTAGGTGCCGCCGAGCCCGCCGGGGTTCGGTGCATCCATGATCTCGGCACGCCCGGTGACCGCCGACAGCGGGAAGCCGCCGGCCAGGCTCTTGGCCATGGTGGTGATGTCGGCCGCCACCTCGTGGTGGTCCATGGCGAACATCTTGCCGGTGCGGGCAAAGCCGGTCTGCACCTCGTCGGCGATCAACAGCATGCCGTGCTGGTCGCAGATCTTGCGCAGTGCGGTCATGAAGTCGCGCGGCGCCTCGTAGAAACCGCCCTCGCCCTGCACCGGCTCGACGATGATGGCAGCGACGCGGCCCGGATCGACATCGGCCTTGAACAGCCGGTCGAGCGCCGCCAGCGAATCGGCGACCGAGACGCCGTGCAGCGCCACCGGGAACGGCGCATGGAAGACATCCGCCGGCATGGCGCCGAAGCCTACCTTGTAAGGCACCACCTTGCCGGTCAGCGCCATGCCCATGAAGGTGCGGCCGTGGAAGCCGCCGGAAAAGGCGATGACCGCCGGCCGCCCGGTGGCGTTGCGGGCAATCTTGACGGCATTCTCAACCGCCTCGGCACCGGTGGTGACAAAAATCGTCTTCTTGTCGAACTTGCCGGGCAGCATGCCGTTCAGCCGTTCGGCCAGCTTGATATAGCTCTCATAGGGCACGACCTGGTAGCAGGTGTGGGTGAAGCGGTCGAGCTGCGCCTTGACCGCTTCGATCACCCTGGGGTGACGGTGGCCGGTGTTGACGACAGCGATGCCGGACGAGAAATCGATGTAGCGGCGGCCTTCGACGTCCCAGATTTCCGAGTTTTCGGCGCGGTCGGCATAGATCTGCGTGGTCATGCCGACGCCGCGCGAGATCGACTGGTTCTTGCGTTCGGAAATGGCTGAATTTGTCATCGTACCCCTCGCCGGGCCGGCGCCCGCTCTCGTTTGATGGCTGTTGAGACTCTTCTGGGCCTATTTCAGGTTTTCCTCAAGTTGGCACCATCGCCGGGCGATTGGGCCTGCCGGTGCGGACGTAAGCAAACCGAACGCCGCGTCCGTCACGCCGTCCTGACAAACCCCTCGCTGGCCCTCAGCAAATTGCGCGTGTAGTCCTTGGTGACGCGGCGCTCGACGAGGTCGCCGGCGCTGAGGTGCTCGACCGCCTCGCCGTTCTGCATCACCATCAGCCGCTCGCACATATGGGTGATGATGGCGAGGTCGTGGCTGACCATCAGGAAGGTCAGCTTGCGGCGCCGCCGGATCTCTTCCAGCAGGTTCAGCACCTCCGCCTGCACCGAAGCATCGAGCGCCGAGGTCGGCTCATCGAGCAGCAGGATCGACGGTTCGAGGATCAGGGCGCGGGCGATCGCCACGCGCTGGCGCTGGCCGCCCGACAGTTGATGCGAATAGCGGAAGCGGAAGCCGGTCCCCAGGCCGACCTCGTCTAGTGCCCGCTGGATACGCTTTTCGCCGTCGGCGAAGCCGTGAATGGCGAGCGGCTCCTGCAGCAGGCGGTCGACGGTCTGGCGTGGGTGCAGGGAGCCGTACGGGTCCTGGAAGACCATCTGCACCTCGCGGTAGAACGCCTTGTCGCGGCGCGCGTCGAGTTTTTTGCCATTGACGGTAATGGTGCCCGAAGCGGCCGGCGCCAGACCGGCAATCGCCCGCAGCAGCGTCGACTTGCCGGAACCGGATTCGCCGACCAGGCCGAAAGACTCGCCGGATTTCACCTCGAGGCTGACGCCCTTCAGCGCGCGAAAACGGTCGAAGACCACCTCGAGCCGATCGACGGAAAGCGCTGCCGTCATGCCGCCCACTCCGGCTTGCGGTCGAGCACCGGCAGCGGGTGGCGGTCGGCGCCGATCTTCGGCATGCAGTTGAGCAGGCCGCGCGTGTAGGGATGCTGGGCGCGGCCGAGCTCGGATGCCTTGAGCTGCTCGACCACCTTGCCGGCATACATGACGATCACCCGGTCACAGAAGGACGAGACCAGGCGGAGGTCATGCGAGATGAAGATCAGCCCCATGCCGCGCTCGCTGACCAGGCGGTCGAGGATGCCGAGCACGTCGAGCTGCACGGTGACGTCGAGCGCCGAGGTCGGCTCGTCGGCGATCATCATTTCCGGCCCGGCGATCAGCATCATGGCGATCATGGCGCGCTGGCCCATGCCGCCGGAAACCTCGTGCGGATGCAGGTCGAAGACACGGGCCGGATCGCGGATCTGCACGGCCTCCAGCATGGCAAGCGCGCGGTCTCGTGCTTCGGCCTTGGAGACCTTCTCATGCGTGCGCAGCGTCTCGACGATCTGGCGGCCGATGCTCATCACCGGGTCGAGCGAATATTTCGGATCCTGCAGGATCATGGCGATACGCTTGCCGCGCAGTGCCCGGCGCTCGCGCGGCGAGGCGGCAAGCAGGTCGATGCCGTCGAAAGCGAGCGTCTTCGCGGTCACCTCGGCCTGCGGCGGGGTTACTCCCATGATGGCGCGGCCGGTCTGCGACTTGCCCGAACCGCTCTCGCCGACGATGCCGAGCCGCTCGCGCCCGAGCGAGAAGGAAACGCCGCGCACCGCCTCGATCAGGCCGGTGCGAGTCGGGAAGGTGACGCGCAGATCGTCGACTTCGAGGAGCGTGCTCATTGGTCACCGCTCATGGGGTCGCCGCTCATTGGTCACCGCTTCGGGGATCGAGCGCGTCGCGCAGGCCGTCGCCGAGCAGGTTGAAGCCGAGGCTGACGATGAGGATGGCAAAGCCCGGGGCGCCCGCCACCCACCATTGGTCGAGCACGAAGCGGCGGCCGGACGCGATCATCGCGCCCCATTCGGGCAACGGCGGCTGCGCGCCGAGACCGAGGAAGCCGAGACCGGCCGCGGTCAGGATGATGCCGGCCATGTCGAGCGTCACCCTGATGATCAGCGAGGAGATGCAGAGCGGCATGATGTGGCGAAGCACGATGCGGAACGGCGAAGCACCCATCAGCTGCACCGCCTTGATGTAATCCGAATTGCGCACGGTGAGCGTTTCGGCGCGCGCGATGCGGGCATAAGGCGGCCACGAGGTGATGGCGATGGCGAGCACGGCGTTTTCGATGCCGGGGCCAAGCGCGGCGACAAAGGCCAGCGCCAGGATCAGCTTCGGAAAGGCGAGGAAGATGTCGGTGATGCGCATCAGGATCGCATCGGTCCAGCCACCGGCATAGCCGGCAACGGTGCCGACCAGCAAGCCGATGGGCGCGGCGATGATGGCGACCAGAATGACGACATAGAGCGTCCAACGCGAGCCGAAGATGATGCGCGAATAGATATCGCGGCCGAGATCGTCGGTGCCGAACCAGTGCGCGGCACTTGGCGCCAGCAGCCGCGAGCCCTTGAGGTCGCCGAATGTCGGCGAATAGGGCGCCAGCACATCGGCGAAGGCCGCGACCACCAGCAGGGCGATGATGATGAGCAGGCCGACAAAGGCCAGCCGGTTTGCGGAAAAGCGCCGCCAGGCCACATAGGCGCGGCCGAGCCTTGCCTGCACGCGCGACGCCGGCCGCTCGCTGAGCAGCCAGTCGCGGCGGGTTTGAATCGCTTCTGTGCTCATCCTGCCTTGGTCCTCGGATCAAGCACCCGGTAGAGCAGGTCGGAGAATAGATTGATGGCGATGAAGACCGAGCCGATGATGATGGTGCCGCCGAGCACGGCATTCATGTCGGCGTTCTGCAGGGAATTGGTGATGTAGAGCCCGATGCCCGGCCACGAGAACACCGTCTCGGTCAGCACCGAGCCTTCGAGCAGACCGGCATAGGAAAGCGCGATCACCGTGACCATCGGTACCGCGGCGTTGCGCAGCGCGTGACCCCAGATGATGCGCGTTTCCGACAAGCCCTTGGCGCGCGCTGCGACGATGTATTCCTGGGTGAGTTCGTTCAGCATGAACGAGCGCGTCATGCGGCTGATGTAGGCGAGCGAGAAATAGCCGAGCAGCGAGGCCGGCAGGATGATGTGGCGGAAGGCATCGGCAAATACGTCCCACTGCCGCTGCCAGAGCGCATCGAGCAGGTAAAAGCCGGTAATCGGCGTGAAGGTGTATTCGTAGACGACGTCGAGCCGGCCGGGAAAGGCGACCCATTGCAGCTTGGCGTAGAACAGCACCAGCGCCAGCAGCCCCAGCCAGAAGATCGGCACGGAATAGCCGACAAGGCCGATGATGCGCACGATCTGGTCGATGACGCTGCCGCGCCGCACGGCGGCGAGCACGCCAAGCGGCACGCCGATCACCGAACCGATCAGCGTCCCCAGCGTCGCCAGTTCGAGCGTCGCCGGAAAGGCGCGGCGGATATCGGTCATCACCGGATTGGTGGTCAGCACCGAGGTGCCGAAATCACCGTTCAGGGCATGTTTGACATAGATGTAGAACTGCTCGACCAGCGGCAGGTCGAGGCCCATCTCGCGGCGCGTTCGTTCGACGACGTTGGCCGGCGCCCGGTCGCCGAGCACCGCCAGCACCGGGTCGATCGGGATCACGCGGCCGATGAAGAAGGTCACCGCGAGCAGACCGAGATAGGTCGTTATCGCGATGACCAGGAACCGGGCGATAGATGAGGCCACGGCAACGGCGCGGGCGCCGCCGCGCCCTGCCGTCGCTTCGCTTTCAGCTACGCTCATGCGGCGCGTCCGCCGGCATCACTCTTTCGAGACGGGGCCGACGAAGTTGGTGTCGAAGCTCGGGCCGAGCGCAAAACCCTTGAGGTTCTTGCGCAGGCCGGCCACTTCCAGCTGCTGGTGGATGATGACGAAGGGGCTGGTATCGAGGATCTTCTTCTCGAGATCCTGGTACATTGCGGCGCGCTTGGCCGCGTCCTTCTCGAGCAGGGCGGCTTCGGTCTGCTTGGTCAAGTCCGGGATGTCCCAGGCGTTGCGCCAGGCCAGCGTCTTGGTCTTGCCTTCATCCGAATTGTCGGGGTTGCTGGCGAAGGTCTGGGCGTTGGAGTTCGGATCGAAATAATCCTGGCCCCACTGGCCGATATAGATGTCGTGGTTGCGGGCGCGGTATTTGGTCAGCGTCTGCTTGCCGTCGCCGGGGATGATCTCCAGCTTGATGCCGGCCTGTCCCAGCGTCTGCTGGATCGATTCCGCCATGCCCGTCGTCGGCTGCCCGGTACGCACGTCCATGGTGACGCTGAAGCCGTCGGCGAGGCCGGCCTTGGCGAGCAGTTCCTTGGCCTTGGCGACGTCGAACTTGAACGGGTTTTCGTCCAGTTCGCCGAGCACGCCCTTGGGCAGGAAGGTCTGGTGGATCTCGCCGATGCCCTTGAGGATGGTCGTGCTCAAGGCGTCGTAGTCGACGAGATATTTGAACGCCTGGCGAACCTCGGGCTTGGCGAGGTTCGGGTTCTTCTGGTTGAGGCTGATGTAATAGACCGTGCCCTTCGGCGCGCTGGTGGTGGTGAGGTCGGCATTCTTGGCAATGGCATCAAGGTCGTTCGGCTCGAGATTGCGGGCAACGTCGATGTCGCCGGCTTCCAGCGCAAGGCGCTGGCCCGAACTTTCCTTCATGTTGCGATAGATGACGCGGGCAAGCTTGGCCTTGTCGCCGTAGTAATTGTCGTTGCGCTCCAGCACGACGGCCTCGTTGGCGCGCCATTCGCGCAGCTTGAAAGCGCCCGAGCCGGCATAGCCGGTCTTCAGCCAGGCATTGCCGAAATCATTGTCCCATTTGTAGTCGGCGCTCGGCGTGACCGCGGCGACATGCTCCTTCACCAGCTTGGCGTCGACGACCGAGGCGACCGTCGCCGACAGGCAGTTTAAGACGAAGCTCGGCGCATAGGCCTTGTCGACGGTGAACTGGAACGTTGTATCATCAACAGCCTTGGCCTTCTCAGTGACGTTGCCGCCATCGATGCCAAACTGCCCGATAATAAAGGCCGGGCTCTTGTCGAGCTTGATGGCGCGCTCGAATGAATAGGCGACGTCCGCCGCCGTGATCGGATTGCCCGAGGCAAATTTCAGGCCGGGCTTGAGCTTGAATGTGTAGGTCAGGCCGTCGTCGGAGACGCTCCAGCTTTCGGCGAGGTCGCCCTTGACCTTGGACGTATCGCTGAGGTCGAGGCGTACCAAAAGATCATAGGTGTTGCCGGTTACCTCGGCGGTCGACAATTCGAACGCCTCGCCCGGATCCATGGTGATGATGTCGTCGATGGCGAAACCCTCGACCAGCGTGTCGGCTGGCGTGACCGCGAAGGCAGGCGCACCGGCCAGAAGCAGCGCGGACATGGCTGCGCCCGCGAGCAAGAAGCGGGAGCGTAGAGCAAACTTTTCCATCATCATTTTAACTGTTCCCTGTTTTTGTTGACCTGAGTTCCCGGCTCAGGGTTGTGGCATTTTCTTGCCGCGTCGAACGGTGATCCCCGGACCGTTGTCTTGGCAATTTTTTGTGCAGTTCCGGCTCACCATATCCGGCGGTTTCGAGCGCGGCAACGAGCATTTGCAGAACGGTTGATTGGACCAGATCGGCGGTGCGAAACCCGGCTATTTCAGCGCGGTAACCAGGTCGGCGTCGGGAAAGCAGGTAGCGGCACGGCCGTTCCTGACCTGCCATTTGCCGATCGAGCGGCGCGTCTTGAAGCCAGGCAGGCCGTCGGCGCTGCCGACATCGTAACCCTCGGCCTCCAGCGCCCGCTGCAGGGCGGCGATGTCGGAGCGGTAGAGCCCGCCGACCGCGCCCCAGCCGCCTGAGAAATTGCTGTCGCCATGGGCGATGCGATCGGCGCCATGGCCGATGAACAAGGCATAGAGATCGCTGGTATTGTACTGCTTCAGTACATAGAAATTGGGCGTGACGATGAAGGCCGGGCCGCTGCGTCCCGCCGGCATCAACAGGAAGCCTTCGGCCTTCCGTTCGCTCGCCGGGAACGGTTTGCCCGACACACGCTTGATGCCCATATCAGCCCATTGCGAAATCTTCTTGCCTTGGTCCGGGCCTTCGAGCGAGCACGAGACGCTGTCCGGCACCGTCACCTCGAAGCCCCAGCCGCGGCCCCTGACCCAGCCATAATGCACGAGATAATTGGCGATCGACGCCAGTATGTCCGGCGTCGAATTCCAGATGTCGGTGCGGCCGTCGCCGTCGAAATCGACGGCATGCTTGAGGAACGATGTCGGCATGAACTGCGGCTGGCCGAGCGCGCCTGCCCATGACGATTTCATCGCGCCGACCGGGGCAAGCCCGCGCTCGACGATCTCGAGCGCCGCCAGCAGTTCGGTGCGGAAAAACGCCTTCTTCGTCGACATGAACGCCTTGGTGCCCAGCACCTCGAAGGCGTCATAGGGCAGCTTTGCCGCACCGAAGCCGCTCTCGCGGCCCCAGATCGCCAGCAGCACTTCGCCCGGCACGCCATAGCGTTTCTCGATCGCGGCAAGCGTGCTCGCATTGGCCGCCTCGCGGGTGCGGCCGCCGGTGGTGACGGCGCGAACTATCTTTTCGGCGAAATAGGCGCCGGGCGAACCGAACTCGGCCTGATGCTGCTTCCGCGGCGTCGTCGCCTTCTCGCCGGGCAGCACCAGGTCGGGCAGCTTCAGGTTCGGCTTGATGCCGTCGAAGGCGGCGTCGAAGGTTTTCTTGGAGATGCCATTGGCCTTGGCTTCGGGCCAGAGGTCGTTGCCAAGCCAGGCGCGGAACTGGTCGTCGATTTTTGCCGCGGGGGCGGGAGTGGCGAGGATCAACCCAAGTAGGGCTGCTAGAAACGAGAGGCAGGCTAGTGTGCGAGCTCGGCGTTCTGTCGCGCCCCCCTCTGTCCTGCCGGACATCTCCCCCCACTTGGGGGG
>NZ_JAMYUP010000015.1:0-143605 GCF_040323155.1 Mesorhizobium sp. M0060 | reverse complement strand
CCCAACTACCATCAGCTGCCCCAAAAACTCGCTCCCCCCGCGCCGGGCGGGGGGGGGCCGGCCCCCCCCCCCTGGGGGGCGGGGGGGGCCCCCCCCCCCGCCCGGAGAGGGGGCCCTGCGCAACCAAAAGACGTTCGAGGAGGGGTGCCGATTTCTCCTCTCCGTCTCGGCTTCGCCGAGCCACCTCTCCCCGCGAGCGGGGCGAGGAACCCAAGTCCTGCCACGTTGCGTGCCTCGCAACGGGTCATTCAGCCTTTTCGGTCTTCGCAAAACTCGCGCGCGCCGCGATGCGCGCATACCAATCTTGGATGTCCGGAAACTCCGCCAGCAGGCTTCGTCCCTCGGCGACCTTGATGAAATAGCCGATGATTGGAGCCGCATGCAGGTCTGCCAGCGTCAGGTCCGTCCCCAATAGCCATGGCCCTTCGGCTTTCAGCGAAGAGAGCGCCTGCAGCGCGGTTTTCGCCTGCCGCAACCCGTTGGCGATCACGACCTCATTGGGGGATGTTTTCTCCAGCCGCTCGACGGCGACATCCCAGACGATCGCCCTGTAGGCGTAGGCGTCGAGCATACCGGCGATCTGGTTCATGCGGGCTCGAGGCCGGGCTTCGCCCGGTTGCAGCGGCGGGCCGTCAAAGGCTTCATCGACATAACGAGCAATGGCGCCGGTCTCGTAGAGGCGAAAGCCGTCATGCTCGAAGGCTGGGATGCGGCCGAACGGCTGGTGCTCGAAATACCAGCCGGGAATGCCGTCCGCGGCAAAGACATCGACGGGCACCAGCTCGTAGCCGACGCCCTTTTCCTCCAGCACCAGCCGGACGATGCGCACATAGACGCTGTAATCCGCGCCGTAGACGACGGGCTTGCCCATGTCGGAGGAGCTCAGGCCATCGCCTTCTGCAAATTCTCGTCGATCTTGTCGAGGAAGCCGGTGGTCGAAAGCCATGGCTGGTCGGGGCCGATCAGCAGCGACAGATCCTTGGTCATGAAGCCGGACTCGACCGTCTGGATGCAGACCTTTTCCAGCGTCTCGGCAAAGCGCTTCAGTTCGGCGTTGTCGTCGAGCTTGGCGCGGTGCGCGAGGCCGCGCGTCCAGGCAAAGATCGAGGCGATCGAATTGGTCGAGGTCTCCTCGCCCTTCTGGTGCTGGCGATAGTGGCGGGTGACGGTGCCGTGCGCGGCCTCCGCCTCGACGGTCTTGCCGTCCGGCGTCATCAGCACCGAAGTCATCAGGCCGAGCGAGCCGAAGCCTTGCGCCACCGTATCGGACTGAACGTCGCCGTCATAGTTCTTGCAGGCCCAGACATAGCCGCCCGACCATTTCAGGCTGGAGGCCACCATGTCGTCGATCAGCCGGTGCTCGTACCAGAGCTTCTTCGCCTTGAATTCGGCTTCGAACTCCGCCTCGTAGACCTCCTGGAAGATGTCCTTGAAGCGGCCGTCATAGGCCTTGAGGATGGTGTTCTTGGTCGACAGATAGACCGGATAGTTGCGCAGCAGGCCGTAATTCAGCGAGGCGCGGGCGAATTCACGGATCGACTCGTCGAGATTGTACATGGCCATGGCGACGCCGGCGCCGGGTGCGTCGAAGACGTCGTGCTCGATCACCTGACCGTCCTCGCCGACGAACTTGATCGTCAGCTTGCCCTTGCCGGGAAAGCGGAAGTCGGTGGCGCGGTACTGGTCGCCGAAGGCGTGGCGGCCGACGATGATCGGTTTGGTCCAGCCGGGCACCAGCCGCGGCACGTTCTTCATGATGATCGGCTCGCGAAAGATGGTGCCACCGAGGATGTTGCGGATGGTGCCGTTCGGCGACTTCCACATCTTCTTCAGCTTGAATTCCTCGACGCGCTGCTCGTCGGGCGTAATCGTCGCGCATTTCACGCCGACGCCGTATTTCTTGATGGCATTGGCCGAATCGATGGTCACCTGGTCGTTGGTGGCGTCGCGGTGCTCGATGCCGAGGTCGTAGTAATCGAGCTTGAGGTCGAGATAAGGATGGATCAGCTTGTCCTTGATGAACTGCCAGATGATGCGGGTCATCTCGTCGCCGTCGAGTTCGACGACCGGGTTCGCCACCTTGATCTTCGCCATGGAAAGAATGCCTCGCTTTTGGGGAACGGAACGGCCTTGCCCGCACGGCTGCCGGCCCTGGGATGCGGCCCGTATATCAAAGGCTTTTTGGCCGCGCAAACGGTGAACCGCGCCGTAGTGCCGGCATTCTTTGCGAAAGCTTCATTTTCGCCGCCAAATGTGGCAGGGGACTGCGAAATGCCGCAAACAGCAGTTCATTGACAGCCATGACCGCCACCCAGGATCCCGACAACCCTCGTGCCTCCGGAACTGCTGCGTCCGGACCGGCGATCATCCTGGTCGAGCCGCAGCTCGGCGAGAATATCGGCATGGTTGCGCGCGCCATAGCCAATTTCGGCCTTGCCGAGCTGCGCCTCGTCAACCCGCGCGATGGCTGGCCGAGCGAGAAGGCGCGTGCCGCCGCAAGCCGCGCCGACCACGTCATCGACGCCGTCAAGGTGTTCGACGACCTGGCCTCGGCGGTTGCCGATTTGAACTTCGTCTTCGCCACCACGGCGCGCGCGCGCGACAATTTCAAGCCGGTGCGCGGGCCGGTCGAGGCGGGCAGGGCGCTGCGCGCGCGGCAGCGGGCCGGCCAGCGCACCGGCATCCTGTTCGGCCGCGAGCGCTTCGGCCTCTATAATGACGAGGTCGGCCTTGCCGACGAGCTCGTCACCTTCCCCGTCGATCCAGCCTTCTCCTCGCTCAACATCGCCCAGGCGGCCCTGCTGATGTCCTATGAATGGATGAAGTCCGGCCTGGAAGACGAGACCAGGACCAACTTCTCCGGCCCCGAAATGCCGCCGGCTACCAAGGAAGAATTGCACGGCCTGTTTGCGTATCTGGAAGGTGCACTCGAGGCGCGCGGCTATTTCCGCCCGGCACCGAAGAAGCCGAAGATGGTCGACAATTTGCGCGCAGTGCTGACCCGCGCAGGCTTTGCCGAGCCGGAGCTCAAAGTGCTGCGTGGTATAATATCATCGCTGGACAGGTTCTCGCCGGCCATGCCGCGCGGCGACGGATCGCCCGGCGACGATCCAAGGCGGCTCCCGGCAGCCGCGGCACGCGCCGGCAAGGCGAAGGACAAAGACTAGCCTTCGAGTTATCCATATCTCACCAGTAACCGAATGTTATTTGATGTGATCCATTATCGGGAAAACGATGGATCCTCGGATGTTTAGCTCGGATATCGGTCGTCCTCGCTTTTTCTTCTATTCCGCTGCCTTGCTGGTTGCGGAAATCGTGACCTTTGTGCTATGCGTCGTGCTGACCATCGGCATCGAGGGTTTGGCGAATTCGAAGCCCGGACCTTCCAGGGAAGGGCTGGCCGCGGCCGTTCTCGTCGCCTCGCTGGTGATCGTTCTGTTCCGCGCGAATTTCGCTTGGCGTCGAAGCCGCGACGCGCAAGGGTCGGGTTGGATCCTTTGGTCGTATATCGTGTTCTCGACCCTGTTTGCCATTCTGCAGGCCGGCACTGTTCTTGTCGTAAAATTCGACGGCGACGAGTCGCATTCCGGCCTTAACATGCTGGGACTCGCTCTTGTCGGACTGTGGGCGGTCATCTTGGCGGCCAAGCCGGCGGGCGGCGGCTCTGCGGATATGGCGTCATCCCTGAGCTTCGACGATTTCGACCCGCCCGGGCCGCTGCGCGGCCGCGGGGCGCCCCATTCAGAGTCAGCCGCCGGCATGACGGCCCAGGCTCCGGCCTACGCCATGCGGGCCGCACAGGTGCCGTCGAACCACCCTGCATCTCAACCTGCATCTCTGGCAAACGGCCGGCCGCGGCCCGGCGGCTTCGGCAAGCGGGGCCTTGTGTGACCGTCTCGCCGCATCAAGGCCATGATGGTTCCAGATAGAAGCGGCCGGGATAAAGCATCATTGGCCGAAGCAAAAAGCATGGGCCGAGCCTTCTCTCGTGATCTCGTTTGTGATTCCCAGCCCTTAGTGACTCAATGACAATGACCAGTCCATCGAGCGCCCGTCCGATCCTGATGTTCGATTCCGGCATTGGCGGCCTCACCGTGCTGCGTGAGGCGCGCGTCCTGATGCCTGACCGCCGCTTCATCTATGTCGCCGACGACGCGGCGTTCCCCTTCGGCGCCTGGGAGGAACCGGCGCTGAGAACACATATCCTGGAGTTGTTCGCCAGGCTGCTCGACCGGTTCACGCCGGCCATTTCGGTCATCGCCTGCAACACTGCCTCGACGCTGGTCATCGAAGCGTTGCGCGAGAGATTTCCCGGCCACCCTTTCGTCGGCACCGTGCCGGCCATCAAGCCGGCGGCGGAACGCACGCGCTCCGGCCTGGTTTCGGTGCTGGCTACGCCCGGCACCGTCAAGCGCCAGTACACGCGCGACCTGATCAGCAAATGGGCGCAGAAATGCCATGTCCGCCTGGTCGGCAGCGACAGGCTGGCCGGATTGGCCGAAGCCTATATGCGCGACGGTTTTGTCGACGAGGATGCCGTGCGCGCCGAGATCGCGCCGTGCTTCGTCGAGCATGACGGGTTGCGCACCGACATCGTCGTGCTTGCCTGCACCCATTATCCTTTTTTGGCCAACCGCATGCGCAAGACAGCACCTTGGCCGGTCGACTGGCTCGACCCGGCCGAGGCGATCGCACGCCGCGCGCTGTCGCTGCTCGCGGATAGCGAGGCCCGTTATCGCAGAGAGGCACTGCCGGAAGGCGCCGATTTTGCCGTCTTCACCTCGAACGGGGCCGATTTTCCGACGCGCCGGCTGATGCAGGGATTTGGCCTGGGGTATCCTGACCCCAGGCACTTTGGTGCTCCGGGAACATCAGCCCAGGGCGATGCGTTCTTTTCTCATTGAGGAACAGGAGAAACGATCATGCCAGCCACCTCGAAAGCCCAGCAGAAAGCCGCCGGCGCAGCACTGTCCGCTAAGCGCGGCGAGACCAAGAAGGGCGAGCTCAAAGGCGCGTCGAAGGGAATGTATAAATCCATGAGCGAAAAACAGCTCGAGGAATTCGCCGAGACCAAGCGCAAGGGCCTGCCGGAAAAGAAGTCGAAACACTGACCAACAGATCAATTCTGGCGGCGGATGCCGTTCAATAAAAGGGCCCGCGGCTGAACCGCGGGCCCTGAACCCTCAACTGGCGAGGGCGAGAATTACCAGCCCCAACCGCAGCGCCGCACCTTGTAGCGGATGACCTTGCGATGACCGTGCCGCCACACCACCTTCTTCTTGACCACGATGCGGCAGACCTGGTGATGCCTGTGCCCGTGCCAATGCCGGGCCTGCGCCGGCTCGGGCGCGACGGCCATCGTGCCGGCCATCACCGCAGCTCCTACCAACGTAAGGAAGAACTTCTTCATGCGAATTCCAGCTCCTCTGACTTCAGTCCCTTCCTGATGCCGCTAGCGCAACCTCCCGCCACATCCGGCACGTTCTACAACCGCAACACTATCCGGTTCGGCGATTCGCGCCAGCCGGAAGCTTGACAGCGGTTAAATCTCCGTTTAACCAGCCCCCCAACACCGGGCGCAACGCCCGGTGGTTTTCTTTATGTGTGCGAGACGTTTGGGAAGCCGGTTTTACTTTCCTTATGTCTTGTTTGAAATGACGTGTCCCGTGGGTTTTCCGTCGCGTTGCGTGGAAAACCCTGTCAGGTCTCGAAAACGGAGGCCAGAGGAGGGCGCGTTTCCTTCACCCGGACCATAAGGTTCCGGGTGCGTTGTTTTGAAAGGGAATGCGATGAGCAAGCGCGAATCCGCGAAGTACAAGATCGACCGCCGTCTCGGCGAAAACATCTGGGGCCGCCCGAAATCCCCGGTCAACAAGCGTGAATACGGTCCCGGCCAGCATGGTCAGCGCCGCAAAGGCAAGCTTTCCGATTTCGGCCTGCAGCTGCGCGCCAAGCAGAAGCTGAAGGGCCACTATGGCGACGTTTCGGAAAAGCAGTTCCGCAAGGTCTACGAAGAGGCGGACCGCCGCAAGGGCGACACCTCGGAGAACCTGATCGGCCTGCTCGAATCGCGCCTCGACGCAGTCGTCTACCGCGCCAAGTTCGTGCCGACCATCTTTGCGGCGCGCCAGTTCGTCAATCACGGCCACGTCAACGTCAACGGCAAGCGCGTCAATATCGGCTCGTACCGCTGCAAGCCGGGTGACGTTGTCGAAGTACGCGAGAAGTCGAAGCAGCTGGTCATCGTGCTGGAATCGGTGGGCCTGGCCGAGCGCGACGTGCCCGATTACATCGAGGCCGACCACAACAAGATGACCGCGGCCTTCACGCGCATCCCTGGCCTGGCGGACGTTCCGTTCGCCGTGCAGATGGAACCGAATCTGGTCGTCGAATTCTATTCGCGCTGATCGGCGCGTTCGTCGCGATACAACCGAAGGCCGCCCGTCGAGGCGGCCTTTTCTTTTTCCCTTCTTTCCGCGGCGTGATTCCGAAATCGATTTCGATTTTCGGTCCGATGCGCTACTGCGAGCGGCAACAGGACTTTAGGGCCGACCCGCCGTGAACATGCAACCAGACGCCGAAACACTCGAACCGGTCGCCGATGCCGAAGGCGGCTTTCATCCTCTGTTTGCCGATGTGCCGTCCTCCGTCGAGTTCAACAAGCTGCGCAAGCGGCTGTTGCGGCTTGCCCGCCAGGCGATCGACGATTTCTCCATGGTGAGGCCCGGTGACCGTTGGCTGGTCGCTCTGTCGGGCGGCAAGGATTCCTACGGCCTGCTTGCCGTGCTGCTCGATCTCAAATGGCGCGGGCTGCTGCCGGTCGAGCTGTTGGCCTGCAATCTCGACCAGGGCCAGCCGAACTTTCCCAAGCACATATTGCCCGACTATCTCGACAGCCATGCCATTCCGCATCGCATCGAATATCAGGACACCTATTCGGTGGTCACCGACAAGCTGGCCGAAGGCAGCACCTATTGTTCGCTGTGCTCGCGGCTGCGGCGCGGCCATCTCTATCGCATCGCCCGCGAGGAGGGCTGCTCGGCGCTGGTGCTCGGCCATCATCGCGAGGACATACTGGAAACCTTCTTCATGAACCTGTTCCATGGCGGACGTCTCGCCGCCATGCCGCCGAAACTGCTCAATGACGAAGGCGACGTCATGGTGCTGCGGCCGCTCGCCTATTGCGCGGAAGCCGATCTCGAAAAATTCGCCGGTGCCATGGAATTCCCGATTATTCCGTGCGATCTGTGCGGCAGCCAGGAAGGCCTCCAGCGCAACGCCATGAAAGCGATGCTCCACGACATCGAGAAGCGCATGCCCGGCCGCAAGGACACCATGATCCGTGCCATGGCCAATGTGCGGCGCTCGCATCTGCTCGACAGGACGCTGTTCGATTTCGCCGCCCTCAACGAAACCCTCACCACCAGGCGTCCCGATGACATTTGACGACAGCGCGATCGACTGGCTTGCCGAGCTTCTGTCGGACGCCGCCGTCGCCGAGATCATGCCGCGCTTTCGCCGGTTGAGCGAGGGCGACGTCCGTCGCAAGACCTCGGCCGCCGACCTTGTGACCGAGGCCGACGTCAATGCCGAGCGGCTGATCACCGCCAGGCTGCTTCAGCGTTATCCCCAGGCGATGATCGTCGGCGAGGAGGCCTGCTCCGATGACCCGACGCTGCTCGACGGTCTCGGCGATGCCGACCTGGCCTTCGTCGTCGACCCCGTCGACGGCACCTTCAACTTCGCCTCCGGCGTGCCGCTGTTCGGCGTTATGCTGGGCGTCGTGGTCAAGGGCGAGACCGTCGCCGGCATTATCCACGATCCCGTCGGCAAGGACTGGTTGGTCGGCGTTCGCGGCGCCGGCAGCCATATCCGCCATGCGCATGGCGATCTGGAAAAGGTCCATGTCGCCAAACCGGCGCCGATATCGGAAATGACTGGCGCGGTCTCGTGGCACTATCTACCCGAGCCGGACCGCTCACGCCTGGCGCGCAATCAGACGAAGTCGCTGTCGCAGTTCAACTATCGCTGCGCAGCCCACGAATACCGCCTGCTGGCCAGCGGCCACGGCCATTTCGTCGTCTATAACAAGCTGATGCCCTGGGATCATCTAGCCGGTGTGCTGATCCATGCCGAAGCCGGCGGCTATGCCGCGCGCTTTGACGGCAGCACCTATCTGCCATCGCATGTCGGAGGTGGCCTGCTGGTCGCGCCGGACGCGGAAAGCTGGCGGGAACTGCGCCGCGAACTCTGGGCGGAATAGGCTCAAGGCCGGAGACCTCCGAATGAAATCTCGGTTCGCGATTGTCGCAGCGGCCCTTGTTATTGCCGCGGTTGCCGGTTCCGACGGAGCAGGAGCGCAAGAACGCACCTGTCGCAGTCCCGATCCCGTCGACACCATAAAGGAAATGTCCGAGGCAATCTTTGCCTGTTGGGAGCCGCCGCCAGGGACTGCAGGCATGTCCTTGACGTTGCGGTTCTCGCTTCGCCGAGACGGCACGCTCATCGGCAAACCTCGCGCGACTTACTCCGATCTGGCTGCAGATGAAAGGCTCAATCGGGCGTTCGTGGCTTCCATCCTCAAGGCTCTCGACAAGGCGTTGCCATTGCCCTTTTCCGAAAGCATGGGTGGAGCAATCGCAGGGCGTATGCTTGCCCCTCGCTTCACGGCAACCTCTGAAGGCAAATCCTAAAGCGCAGCGCGTGCATCAAACGGGCGGGTTGTGCGGCTGGAACAGCCTGCCGCGCTCGGCTAGGAGGATCATCAGCAGCGCCGCCACCGACACGCTGCAGAACCCGGCGGCCAGCGGCGTCACCGTGCCGTTGAAGGCCTGGCCGATCAGCGTTCCGAGCAGGCCGCCGAGAAATGTCTGCATGAATCCCAGGATCGATGAGGCCGTGCCCGCCAGTCGACCGAGCGGCTCCATGGCGAGGGCGTTGAAGTTCGCGCCGAGCGCGCCGAACGGGACCATGGCGCAGGCGAAGAAAGTAATGAAGAGCCAGAGCGGCATCTTCATTTCGATGGAAACGACCAGCCAGGCAAGGCTGATGGCCAGAAACAGCAGCAGCGCGCTTTGCGACAGCCGGCGCATGCCGATGCGGCCGACGAGGCGCGAGTTGAGGTAGTTCGAAAAAGCGAGCACGCCCGCAACCCCCGCGAAGATGACCGGGAACATCTCGCCGACATTGAACACGCTGACATAGATCTGCTGGGCCGAGGCGATGAAGCCGAACATGGCCCCGAAGATGAAGGTGCTGGCGAACGCATAGCAAAGCGCGATGCGGTTGGTCAGCACGATACGGAAACCGCCGATGATGGAGGACACTGTCAGCGGCCGGCGATATTCGGGGTGCAGCGTTTCGGGCAGGCGCAGCAGCGACCAGGCGGACACGACCAGCGCGCCGGCCGCCATAGTGAGGAAGATCACATGCCAGGTCGCAAACAGCATGATGAACTGGCCGATGCCAGGCGCCACCACCGGAATGGCCATGAACACCATGAAGATCAAGGACATGACTTCGGCCATGCGCCTTCCGTCGAACGTATCGCGCACGATCGAGACGGCAATCACGCGCGTCGCCGCCGCGCCGATGCCTTGCACCGCCCGGCATAGTAGCAGCGTGGCGAATGACGGGGCGATTGCCGCAGCACCCGCCGCCGCGACATAGATCACCAGCCCGGCGACAAGCGGAGCGCGGCGCCCGAAGCGGTCCGAGACAGGTCCGAAGAACAACTGTCCGCCGCCAAAGCCAAGGATGTAGGCGGTGATCACATATTGCCGGTGGTTTTCATTTTCGACGCCCAGCGAGGCGCCGATCTGCTGCAGCGCCGGCAACATGATGTCGATGGCCAGCGAATTGAGTGCCATTAGCGCCGCGCACAGCGCAATAAATTCCCAGCGCGGAATAGGCAAGGTGCTTGCCTTTTGCTGGGCTTCCGCTTGCTGATCCACGGCCAGTCCGATCTTCAAACGAAAATGCGCCGGCGCGCCGACGCATCCATTCGTTCATTGCCCCGATATCGGGCAGAACTTTTTGCCGAGGTGGGGCTGCCCCGGCGCTTAGCGTATGGTCCCGAAAATCGCAGGCGATCTTCGGAGGATCATACGCAGAAGTCAGGCGGCGCCTTTGACGCCGACGCCCTTTTCGACGAGGAAGGTCTGCAATTCGCCCGCCTGGAACATCTCGCGGATGATGTCGCAGCCGCCGACGAATTCGCCCTTGACGTAGAGCTGCGGGATGGTCGGCCAGTTGGAATAGTCCTTGATGCCTTGCCGTAGCTCGGCCGACGTCAGCACGTCGACACCCTTATAGTCGGCGCCGATATAGTCGAGGATCTGCACGACCTGACCGGAAAATCCGCATTGCGGAAAACCGGGCGTGCCCTTCATGAAGAGAACGACGTCGTTGCCCTTCACTTCATTGTCGATGTAGTCGTTGATGCCGCTCATGGAATACCCTTTCATGCCTGTGGGAGTCAGGCTCGAACACTACCCTTCAAATAAACCCATGGGTTGCGCGAAACAAGATGTTTGCCGCCGTGCCATGCAAATGGCGCAAAGGAACGTCTGATCTTGGGCCAAGCCGTAGGCCACCATCTTTCCCGAGGCGTGATGAAAGGACGATATCTCGCCGGGTTCCTCCTCGCCGTTCTGCTCGCCGCGTTGGCCTTGATTTGGTGGGCCAAGTCGTCGAGACAGCCACCCCTCATCGTCGGCGGTGAATTGCCGGCGCCGTGCCGCGACGCGAGCTTCGAGGCGGTCGCCTACGTCGTCTGCGAGATCGATCTGCGCAGCTATGACATCGGTGTGTTCCAATCCGGCGCGGACGGCAAGGCTTTCGGCTCGCTGGAAAAATTCGACAAGGCGATGGCCGATCAGGGCCGGCCGGTGTTGCTCGCCATGAACGCCGGCATGTATCACCAAGACCTGACCCCAGTCGGCCTTCTCGTCGAATACGGCCAGGAGAAGGCGCCGCTCAACCTCGCCGACAGCGAAGGCAATTTCTTCCTGAAACCGAACGGCGTGTTCCTGGTTCGGAAGGACGGCAAGACGGCGATCATGGAGACAAGCGCCTATGCCGCTGCCAGGCCGGACGTGATGTTCGCCACGCAATCCGGCCCGATGCTGGTGATCGACGGCCGGCTTCATCCTCGCTTCGAGCAGAACGGCACGTCGCGTTATATCCGCAATGGCGTCGGCGTGCGTGACGATAACACTGTCGTGCTGGCGATCTCACGCTCTGAAGTCAGCCTCGGCAGCTTCGCACGGCTGTTTCGAGATGCGCTCGACTGCCGCAACGCGCTTTTCTTCGACGGGGTGGTTTCGGCGCTGTCGAACGGCGAGAGAATGATCGTCGGTGGAAGCTATCTGGCGGGGCCGATCATTGCCGTCACCGGCAAGAAGCTCGCGACCCAGTAACTTGGAAACTGTTCACTCAGGCACGCTGGTCTGCAGGGCCAGCGCGTGCAGTACGCCGCCCATATTGCCCTTCAGCGCGTCATAGACCATCTGGTGCTGCTGGACGCGGCTTTTGCCGCGAAAGCTTTCCGCCACCACCTCGGCTGCATAATGGTCGCCGTCGCCGGCCAGGTCGCGAATCGTCACCTTGGCGTCCGGAATGCCTTCCTTGATCAGCCGTTCGATGTCATGCGCGTCCATTGCCATGCAGTGTTTCCTTGTCTAGCCCGTGATCTCATAAATAGGCTCGAAATGGCAGAGAGACCACATCCGAATGCAAGCTAGATCCGGCGCCATTTCGATCATCTTTATGGGTCCACGACCTCGTTTGCCATGAAGCGAGGGAACCAGGATTCGTGGGCGGCGGTCAATTCGCTGACCGGTATTGCACGCGCCTCGCCGAGTTTCAATTCGCTGCCGCCGGTCGAGCCGATCCATGGTGCGAAGATGCCGAGCTTGCTTTGCTGTTGGCGAATGGCGTCCCACGCCTCGCTCTGCGGGTCGATCGACAGCGTCAGCAGATAGCGGCCCTGATCCTCGCCGAACAAGACCGGGATCGGATCTGCACCGATCAGGCCGGGAATGGTCGCGCCGATGCCGGAGGCCATCGCCATCTCGGCAAGCGCCACCGCGATGCCACCATCGGAAACGTCATGCGCCGCGGTAACGACACCGGAGGCGATCAGCGCCCGCACATGGTCGCCGACGCACTTCTCGTGATCGAGATCGACCGGCGGCGGCGGGCCCTCGGCGCGGCCATGGATGTCGCGCATATAGACCGATTGGCCAAGATGCGTTCCCCACATGGTCGGCGCGCCGACCAGCACGATCATCTGGCCTTCGGCGGCAAAGCCGATCCGGACCATTTTCGACCAGTCGGCAATCAGCCCGACGCCGCCGATGGTCGGTGTCGGCAGGATGCCTTGTCCGTTGGTCTCATTGTAGAGCGAGACGTTGCCCGAGACGATCGGGAAGCCGAGCGCCCTGCAAGCGTCGCCGATGCCTTTCACAGCGCCGACCAATTGGCCCATGATCTCGGGCCGTTCCGGATTGCCGAAATTGAGATTGTCGGTGGCGGCGAGCGGTAGTGCGCCGGTGGCGGTAAGATTGCGCCAGCATTCGGCGACCGCCTGCTTACCGCCCTCGTAAGGGTCGGCCTCGCAATAACGCGGCGTCACGTCGGAGGAGAAGGCGAGCGCCTTGGTGGGATGACCGTCGACGCGCACGACGCCGGCATCGCCGCCGGGAAGCTGCAACGAATTGCCCTGGATCAACGTGTCGTACTGCTCCCATACCCAGCGGCGCGAGGAGAGGTCCGGTCCGCCCAGCAGCTTGAGCAGTGCCTCGGCCACGTCGGCTTGCGGTGCATTGCCAGCCAGTGGCGCCGGCTTCTTCGGCTCGACCCAGGGACGGTCATATTCCGGCGCCTGGTCGCCGAGATCCTTGATCGGCAGATTGGCGACTTCGTCGCCCTGGTGCAGGACGCGAAAGCGCAGATCGTCGGTGGTCTTGCCGACGATGGCAAAGTCGAGGCCCCATTTGTGGAAGATGGCCTCGGCCTGTTTTTCCTTCTCGGGGCGCAGCACCATCAGCATGCGCTCCTGGCTCTCCGACAGCATCATCTCATAGGCGCTCATGCGCTCTTCGCGCACCGGCACCTTGTCGAGATCGAGCTCGATGCCGAGGTCGCCTTTGGCGCCCATTTCGACCGCCGAGCAAGTGAGGCCAGCGGCACCCATGTCCTGGATGGCGATGACGGCGCCGGACGCCATCAGTTCGAGGCAGGCTTCGAGCAGGCATTTTTCGGTGAAGGGATCGCCAACCTGGACCGTCGGCCGCTTCTCGTCGATCTTGTCGTCGAATTCGGCCGAGGCCATGGTGGCGCCGCCGACGCCGTCGCGGCCGGTCTTGGCGCCGAGATAGACGACCGGCAGGCCGACGCCCTTGGCTTCCGACAGGAAGATCGCATCGGTCTTGGCGAGCCCAGCGGCAAAGGCGTTGACTAGAATGTTGCCATTGTAGCGGGCCTCGAAGTTGACCTCGCCGCCGACCGTCGGCACGCCGAAGGAATTGCCATAGCCGCCAACGCCGGAAACCACTCCGGCAACGAGGTGCCTGGTTTTGGGATGGTCCGGCGCCCCGAAGCGCAGCGCGTTCATCGCCGCGATCGGCCGCGCGCCCATGGTGAAGACATCGCGCAGGATGCCGCCGACGCCGGTCGCCGCTCCCTGATATGGCTCGATATAGGAGGGGTGGTTATGGCTCTCCATCTTGAAGACGACGCAGTCGCCGTCGCCGATGTCGACCACGCCGGCATTCTCGCCCGGGCCCTGGATGACTTGCGGCCCGGTGGTCGGCAGCGTGCGCAGCCACTTCTTTGAGGATTTATAGGAACAATGCTCGTTCCACATCGCGGAAAAAATACCGAGTTCGGTAAAGCTCGGTTCGCGCCCGACCAGGTCGAGGATGCGCTGGTACTCGTCGGGCTTCAGCCCGTGCGCGGCAATGAGTTCCGGAGTGATCGGCACGGAATTGGAAATGGTCATGGTCGGCAATTTATGTCCCTGGGATCGAGTCCCGTCTTATCGCAAGCTTTGCGGCCGATACACCCCGTCGGATAACTAAAACGACGGAAAGCAACAGCTGACCGCCAGTAGCGAAAGATCGCCACTCGACTCGCCGGTTTCAAGCCGGTTCAGGAAAAGCTGTCGTAGCCGGCGCGGCCTTCGTCCAGAAGCCGCCGGATCACCGCGACGCCCTGCGCAATATCTTCCCGCTGCCGCGGTTGCGAGATGCCAAACCGCACGCCGTGAAAGGCCTGGTCGGAACGCCCCGCCTTGAACTCGTCCTCGTCATCGATAAGCACGCCATGTTCGAGGCAGGCCTGTTTGAAAGTGCCGGAAAGCCATGGGTCGGGCAAAGTGAGCCAGACGAAGGGCACATTATCCAGCGCCTTGAAGTCGAAGCCGTCGAGTGTCTCGCGCACGATCGCGATGCGCGCGTGGATCTCGGCAATGCTGCGCTTGCGCATCTCGGCGGCCTGACCGGACAGCACCAGCCGGCTGCCCACCTCTGCCAGCAGAAAGGGCAAGCCGCCCGTCATCATCTTGTGGGCAACCCGGATGCGGTGACGATAGGCCGGCGGGCAAGCGAGCCAACCGCCGCGAACACCCGCCGCGACCGATTTCGACAGGCCGCCGGCAACGATGGTCCGTTCGGGAGCATATTCGGCCAATAAGGGCGTCGGGTCGTCAGTCAGTCCGCCATAGAGATCGTCCTCGATCAGGACGACATTATAGTGACGGGCGACACGCGCGATTGCCTCGCGGCGCGGTGCCGACAGCGTTGTCAGCGTCGGGTTCTTGGCCGTTGGCATCAAAAACATCATCTTCGGGTGCTTTTGCGCACAGACGCGCTCGAAATCCTGGGGATCGATGCCCTCGTCGTCCGCCACCACCAGTGCGGTCCGGCGACCGATCAGGCCGGCGCTGCGGGAAATCTGCGAATAGGTGAGGTGCTCGAAGACGACATAGTCGCCGGGGGAGGTGAGCCCCGCAATGGTTGCCATCACCGCGGCGTGGGTGCCGAGCGTCGGAACGATGGCGTCCGCGGCCGGGCGAAACGAATTGCGCGCCAGCCAGCGCCTGCCGGCTTCGAACCAGCGGTCCGGGAAATCACGCGTGTAGCTTGAAATCTCATGCGGATGGTCTTGCGCCGTGCGTGTCAATACATCGGCGACGATGGCACCCTGGCCGACATCCGGTGCGGCGGTGCTATCGAAGCGCAGCTTGTCGCCGGGCGCATCCATATAGCGCGTGCCTTGTTCGACCGGCCCCAGGAAATCCGGCTTTGCGCTCTCCGACTGCTGAGCGAGAACATAGGTTCCGCGGCCGACCTCGCCGCTGACCAATCCCCGCTCGCGCAGCAATTGATAGGCCCTGCCAACCGTGCCGACGGTCGTGCCGATGTCGTATGCCAGATCGCGCTGCGGCGGCAGCTTTGCTCCTGCACCGATCAGGCCGCGGTCGATGTCCGTCTCGATGGAATCGGCAAGCCGCTGATAGAGCGGGCCAGTGCCGGCGGTAAGGTCTGGAAGCCAAGTTGTCATGGTGACAATTTTTTATATTGCACCGAAATGAGAGTCAATACATATGAAGCGGGCTGTACAAAAGGGCACAATTGCAATCTTGGCAGAAAGAAAATGGCTACAATAGAGACAATCCGCTCCGCTGGGGCTGAATTGCAGGTGCAGGTGGCGCGCCCGTCAGGCAGGCCAACCTATGTCAGCCGGCTGGTGCGTACCCTCAGATCCTTCGCGAGGTGGATCGACGGGCTAATGGATCGCCGGCGCAGCCGGCTGGTCCTGCTCGAGATGAGTGACGACCAGCTCAAGGACATCGGTATCTCGCGTTGCGATGCCCATCGTGAGGGGCTGAGGCCGTTCTGGGACTGAGAG
This sequence comes from Mesorhizobium sp. M0060, assembly GCF_040323155.1. Classification (NCBI taxonomy): domain Bacteria; kingdom Pseudomonadati; phylum Pseudomonadota; class Alphaproteobacteria; order Hyphomicrobiales; family Phyllobacteriaceae; genus Mesorhizobium; species Mesorhizobium sp. M0060. Next base: position 127,690 of record NZ_JAMYUP010000015.1, on the reverse strand, counting down.
AGCCGCCGGATGCTCCGTCTCGAACGTCGCGTGTCATATCGGCGGGGTAGACGAGAGCGTCAATATCGACATCGGACACCAAAGCGATCTTCTTCATCACTGAGATACCATCCTCCTTCGTGCCCTCACAGCATTCGCTCGCGACGTCTCCAGTGAATAGGGGTATTGCTGAAAACAGCTAATTCCCTTATTTTCGGGACGACGAAGGAGATGACCGTGGCAAGTTTCACCCTCACAGATCTCGGCAACAAATCCGGCGAGGTTGTTGAGGCCGCGTTCCGCGGTCCTGTTGACATCACCAAGCGCGGCAAGCGCAAGTTTGTTCTCCTGACGGCAGAGCAGTTCGACCGCATCACCAGTCGCAGCGCGCAACGGGCACACCGGGTCGAGGATCTGTCGGCCGAGGAACGCGACAAGCTTCTAACCGGCCTCGACGCAGTCGCGCGAGACGATGTCCGGGATGACTGAACCCGGCCACGGACAGATCATTCTCTATTCCTATTTGTGGGCAAGGGAATATGACCGGGGCGAGGAAAGCGGACGCAAGGCGCGGCCGACTTGCGTTATGCTGATCGTTGCCGGCAAGAATGGCCGCAAGCAGGCCCTGCTCTTTCCAATCACGAGCCAGCCGCCACGACCTGGCGCGCACTATGTGTCGAGATTCCTGAGACCGAGGCCCGCCGCGCCACCCTCTTTACCCCAGCCTGGGTTATCGTCGAAAATTCAACACCGATGATCTCGCGACGAGCTGGGCGCTCGAAGATGCCAAGCCGCTCGGCCAATTCACGCGCAAGTTCATGTCACGGATCGCTGGCGAAGCTGCTGCGGCGATCCGTGCAGGCGCCGCGCGAACCGTGCCAAGACGCTAAAGGCTGCCGCGGCGGGAGAGCATCATCGCGGATGGACGCGCGCCGCCCTGATCCGCGCGACGCCGTGGTCAACAAGCACCGCCACAATACACAGCACGAGAAAAAGCCCCGTGATGGCCACAGCCGAGACGGCGACGCTGACCGCTCCATTCTTGACATCGAGGAACGGGTAAGGCACTTCGCCGGCAATCGGCGCCCGCAGCAATGCGTAGGCCAGATAGGCGACCGGATAGATCATCCACCAGGAGATGTCGCGCCACCGCGTCGAGCCGTCGGCGCCCGCCACAAGCCACCACAGCACGAACAGCACCGGCGTCACATAGTGGAGGAGAACGTCGCAGAGCAGGAACAACCCTTGCGGCTGCCAAAGTTGCGCCAAGACCGTCGCATAAACGATGAAGACCAGCGTTATGGCGGCCGCTACGGCCGCCCGCATCCGAGGCCCGGCAAACGCTGGAAACCAGGCATAGCCCGTCGATGACAGCAACGAGGCATGGACGAGCACGGCGCCGATATTGGTCAGGATGGTGAAAAAGCTGAAATAAAAGACGAGCGAACCGACAAAACTGCGGCCGGCTTCCATCGAGGCCGGGACCGTGATGAAAAGCTGCAGGACGAGTCCGGCAAGGCCAATGACCAGACCGGCGATCTGCAGCAAGCGGGCCATGGCGCTACGCCGCCGCACCGCAGGCCGGATTGCCCGCCTGCCAGCGGGCGATGTCCGAGCTTATGCGCGCACCGAGCGGTTCCGCCATCAGCGGGCCGAACACGTCGACGCGGCTCGAATTGCCTTGCGCCTGCACGACCAGCAACGGCTTTCCGCCATAATGTTTGGCCGGTACCAAGAGGAAGCGCGGCGTACCGCTGAACGAATTCAGCTCGTTGGCCATCTGATAAGATTTGAAGGCAGGGTCCTTGCTGGCGATCCAGCATTTGTGGGCGGCGATTGCCACCTGTTCCATGGCAAGCAGCGACGCGCTCTTGCCCGCCGGCGCCGGCGTGCTCTTCGGGCTCGACTGACAGGAGGCGAGTACAAGCCCGGCGGCAGTGGCGAGAGCGAGGCGGGCGATCCTCGGGCTCATGCTCAAGCGGCGCCCATCTCGAGTTCCGACAAAAAGATCTTCAGACCGTCTGTCATCTCACCCCAGACGCGCGACAGCGCCGGATGCTGCAAGGCGATTTGCTCATAGGCATCGAATTTCGAATAGGTGTCGAGCAGGTCGGGGCGGCCGATCGTGGCCCGGAAATTGTTGAAGATGAAGCGGGTCGGCGTCAGCCAGGCATCGGCGAATGAGATGTCGTCTCCGAGCGCGAAGGGGCCGTGCGCCATGCGCGCCTCGATTGCCGCAAGCCCGTGATGCAGCCGGTCGAACTGCGCCTTGATCTCCGCCTCGTTGCGCTGCGGCACGAAATAGAGCTCGAACAGCTTCATCGTCGGGGCGAGCACGTCGAGGTCGGTGATGCGGGCGAACATGCGCACCAGCGCCCGGTCCTTCGAATCCTCGGGCAGCAGCGCCGGCTCCGGAAATCGCTCCTCCAGATATTCGGCAATGACCACCGATTCGACGATCGTTTCGCCCGAGCCGGTGATCAGCACCGGAATCCGGTTGAGCGGCGAGATGGCACGAAATGCCTCGGGGACTGGAAATCCGGGTGGCGGCGCAATGATCTTGAGCGGCACGTTCTTGATGTAGGCCAGCGCCCGCACGATCGACGAATAGGGCGACAACGGCCGCGAATAGAGTTTCATGACCGTCGCTCCAGGAGGAAAATGGAAGGCATCAAGCGGCGATGCCCAGCGCGCTTTCGAACAGCGCCCGGCCGTCGCTGCCGCCATGTGCCGCTTCGATCAGGTTTTCGGGATGCGGCATCAGGCCGAGCACGTTGCCCCGCCCGTTGACGATGCCGGCAATGTCGTTGATCGAGCCGTTGGGATTGGTGCCTTCGGCATAACGGAACACCACCTGGCCTTCGCCTTCGAGGCGGGCCAGCGTTTCGGCATCGGCAAAATAATTGCCGTCATGATGCGCCACCGGCGCGCGGATGATCTGGCCCGGCTGGTAGCGGCGGGTGAACATCGTGTTGGCGTTGGCGATCTGCAGCTTCACCTGGCGACAGACGAATTTCAGCGAGGTGTTTCGCATCAATGCGCCCGGCAGCAGGCCGGCCTCGACCAGTATCTGGAAGCCGTTGCAGACGCCAATGACCGTGACGCCCTTGGCAGCCTTTTCGGCTACAGCCCGCATCACCGGCATGCGCGCGGCAATGGCGCCGCAGCGGAGATAATCGCCGAACGAAAAGCCGCCGGGAATGGTGATCAGGTCGACATCGGGGATTTCGGTGTCGGTCTGCCAGACGGTGACCGGCGGCGTGCCGGAAATGTTGGTCAGCGCCGCGATCATGTCGCGGTCGCGATTGAGGCCGGGGAGAAGGACGACGGCTGATTTCACCTCAGGCGATCTCCACCGCGTAATTCTCAATCACCGTATTCGCCAGAAGCTTGTCGCACATGGCTTTCAGATCCGCCTCGGCCTTGGCCTTGTCGCCCTCGGCAAGCTCGATATCAAAAACCTTGCCTTGCCGTACCTGGCCGACGCCGCCGAAACCCATTCCGGACAGCGCATGCTCGATTGCCTTGCCTTGTGGGTCGAGCACGCCGTTCTTGAGGGTTACGGTAATGCGGGCCTTGATCACGCTGGACATGCTCCTGTTCACCTGTTGAGCTGGCAAGCCATCAATGTGGCTTGCCTTTGACGCCGTCGGTCGATGCGACGAGCACCGGTCCGGCCGGGCGCGGCGGCTCGTTCTCGTTCATGATGCCGAGGCGGCGGGCAACTTCCTGATAGGCTTCGACCAGCCCACCCATGTCACGGCGGAAACGATCCTTGTCGAGCTTATCCTGTGTCGCCACGTCCCACAGCCGGCAGGAATCCGGCGAGATCTCGTCGGCAACGACGATGCGCATCATGTCGCCTTCGAACAGGCGGCCGCATTCGATCTTGAAATCGACGAGCTGGATGCCGACACCCATGAACAGGCCGGAAAGGAAGTCGTTGACGCGGATGGCCAGCGCCATGACGTCATCGATCTCCTGCGGGCTCGCCCAGCCGAAGGCGGTGATGTGCTCTTCCGAGACCATCGGATCGTCGAGCGCATCGGCCTTGTAATAGAATTCGATGATCGAGCGCGGCAGCACGGTGCCTTCCTCGATGCCGAGGCGCTTGGCCAGCGAGCCGGCGGCGACGTTGCGCACCACCACTTCGAGGGGGATGATCTCGACTTCCTTGATCAGCTGCTCGCGCATGTTGAGCCGGCGGATGAAGTGGGTCGGAATGCCCATCCGGTTGAGATGGTTGAAGATGTGCTCGGAAATGCGGTTGTTGAGCACGCCTTTGCCATCGACGATTTCGTGTTTCTTCTTGTTGAAGGCGGTGGCGTCGTCCTTGAAGAACTGGATCAGCGTGCCAGGCTCCGGTCCCTCATAGAGGATCTTGGCCTTGCCTTCATAAATGCGGCGGCGATTTTTCATCTGATTTTTCTCTGGATTTGCGGGCAGGCGGCAAGCGACCAGTTCCTGTCCGTCTGCCTAAAATAAGATGGCGACGGTGGGGTTCAATGCCGGTGTCTATCCCAATCGCACTGATTGCTCAATCGGCAATCCTTTCAATCAACCGCTTTCGGGACCGAAATGCCGCAGCGCAGCAAGCAATGTAGTATATTGACCGGCCGACGGCCTTTTGGTTTGTGCTCCGGCAACACATATTGACCCAACGAATCGGATTTCACCGGAGGATGCCATGAGCAGCATGAAAGACCGCGAAGAGGGCTTTGAGCGCAAATTCGCATTCGACGAGGAACTTCGGTTCAAGGCTGCGGCACGCCGCAATAGAGCGCTCGGCCTGTGGGCTGCCGAAAAGCTCGGCAAGTCCGGCGCCGATGCCGACGCCTATGCCAGGGAAGTGGTCGTCAGCGACATCGAGGAAGCCGGCGATCACGACGTTTTCCGTAAGATACGCAAGGATTTCGATGCAGCCGGCATCGACCAGTCTGACCATCAGATCCGCCGCACCATGGATGAATTGATGGCGCAGGCGATCGAGCAGATCAAGAACACCTGATCCTTCCACCGATACCGATCGAATGCTGGACCAATCGACCGCCCGGCCTAACCGGGCGGTTTTTCTTTGCCTTTGCAGCCGTTTCCGGCTGAATTGCTGTAACCAAAGAGGAAGCCGCCGATGTCCCTGAAGTCACGCCTTGCGGCCGACGAAACGCTGTTCAGCGCATGGTCCGGCGTGCCGGATGCCCTGACGGTCGAGATACTGGCCAGGCAAGGGTTCGACGCGGTTACGCTCGACATGCAGCACGGAGGCCACCACGAGGACAGCGTGCTGCGCGGGCTTATGCCGGTGCTGGCCGCCAACAAGCCGGCTTTGGTGCGCATTCCGGTCGGCCGCTTCGACATGGCCAGCCGCGCGCTCGACTTCGGCGCCGAGGCGGTGATTGCGCCGATGGTGAATTCAGCGGCGGACGCAAAGTTGTTTGCCGCCGCCATGAAATACCCGCCGCTCGGCGAGCGCTCCTGGGGCCCGACCTATGCCTTTCCGCGCCACGGCAAGGGCGACTATGCCGACTGGCTGCGCGACAGCAACCAGCGCACCATGGCGTTCGCCATGGTCGAAACGCGCGCCGCGCTTGATGCACTCGACGGCATCCTCGATACGCCGGGCATTGACGGCATCTTCCTCGGCCCGTCGGATTTCTCGATCGCCTGGTCGAAGGGCACCACCGTCAGTTCGACGCTGGAGAGCATGATGGAGACCGTTGCGTCAGTGGCCGAGCGGACACGCAAAGCCGGCAAGCATGCAGCGATCTATGTGATGGAACCCGCAATCGCCGGCCGCGTGGTGTCGATGGGCTACCGGCTGCTGGCGATGGGCTCCGAGCATTCGCTGATTTCGCTCGGGGCAAAGACCCTGCTGACGAGCGTCAGAGATTCGATCGGTTCCTAGAGATCCGTCAGGAATTTCGCGAACGTCATGGTGCCTTCGGGCCAGGGGCCAAAACCGGAATCCGCGTTGAGATGGCCGGCATCGCCGGCGTCGATGAACCGCGAGCCCCAGGCTGCGGCAATGTCCTCGGCGATGCCAAAGGCGCAGAACGGGTCGTTGCGGCTGGCGATCACCACCGAGGGAAACGGCAGTGGGTCGCGCGGATAGGGGCCGAAGGTCATCAGGTGCCTCGGCTTTATCTTGGGATTGGCGACATCGGGCGGCGCCACGAAAAAAGCGCCGGCGACCGGCCGCTCGAACCGAGGCAACGCCTGGATGACCGCGGCGACGCCGAGCGAGTGAGCGACGATGACGACCGGCCGCTCAGCCTCGTTGACCGCCTTGGCGACACCTGCCGTCCAGTCCTCCCGCACCGGTTTCGACCATTCCGCCTGTTCGACGCGGCGCGCCGTCGACAGTTTCGACTGCCAGCGGCTCTGCCAATGATCGGGGCCGGAATTGGTGTAGCCCGGCACGATGAGAATATCTGCTTCCTTGACTTTCATGGCGCGCATGTAGCGAGCGGCGCTGTCGGGTGCAACCGGGTATGAGCCCAACCGGCGATATGCAAACGGCTTCTGACGGGCTCGGCTTTGCTCATAATAGTGAACACCATGTTCGCTTCTTGCGCTCTTGTGTGAACGATCGCGATCTACGATCTGTCGGCAGGAAAGAAACCGCCGCGCATGACCGGGATTTTGGCACGGACACGGCGTAGAATGATTGGTGGCGCCGGATTCCTCTGTTGGAAGCTTGTCGAACGCCGCCTGAACGGAGCACTTTGATGAGCGAACTGCCTTTTGCCGCGACGACTCCGGTCAGCGTTGCCCGCGTCGGCTTGCGGGCGCGCGATGCAGAAAATCTCGCTGCTTACTATCGCAAAGTCGTCGGTTTGCAGGAACTGAGCCGCGCCGGCGGCACGATCACGCTCGGCGCAGCCAGCCGCCCTTTGCTCGACATCGAATCGGATCCCGCGGCCAAACCCGATGACCCGCGCAGCGCCGGTCTTTTCCACACTGCCTTCCTGCTGCCCAGCCGGGCCGATCTCGGCCGCTGGATCAATCACGCCATCGCCAGCAAGATCGGCATCGAGGGCGCTTCCGATCATCTTGTCAGCGAGGCGCTGTATCTGACCGACCCGGAAGGCAACGGCATCGAGATCTATGCCGACCGCCGTCCTCAAGACTGGAAATGGAACGGCGACAAGATCGCGATGGCGACGGAGCGGCTGAATATCCCGTCAGTCGTTGCCGACGTGCCGGCGGGCGATGCCGGCTGGCAGGGCGCGCCGGAAAACAGCATCATCGGCCACGTCCATTTGCGGGTCGGAAGGCCGGAAGAAGCCGAGGCCTGGTGGCACCAGGAGTTTGGTTTCGACACGGTGGCAAAATACGGTGGCGCAGCGGTATTCCTGTCGTCCGGCGGCTATCATCATCATATCGGCGCCAACGCCTGGCAGAGCCCGGGCGCCGGCCGCCGCGATCCTGCCCGCTCCGGCCTGGCCTGGGTCGAGATGCGTTCGGACAATGTAACTGATGCGACGACCCGCGAGGATCCGTGGGGCACGGTGATCAGGACGGTTCCCGGCAAGGCGTAACCTCTGGCTAGAGGTTCGCGTTCTCGAGCAAGCGTCCGAGCATGAGCAGGCCCGCCGGCCACACGCCGAGGCGGGTCTCGTTTCCCATATGGCCGAGATCGCCGGCATCGGCGAGTTCCGCGCCCCAGGCTGCGGCGAAGGCGGTCGCCTTGTCGAAAGTGACGCGTGGGTCGCTGCGGCTCGCCACCACCAAAGTCGGGAAGGGCAGGCGCTTCAGCGGCATCGGCGCGAACGGGCGCACCAGGTCGAATGACGGATCGCTATCCTCGACATTGGTCGCGGCAACCAGGAATGCCGCCGCAACCTTATTGAGTTGGCTTTGGCTGGCGTCGGCAGCCCACTTCACTGCCGTCGCCACGGCCAGCGAGTGCGCAAGCAGCACGACGCGGCGTGGTGCTGCAGCCACCGCGGCATCCACCTGGCCGATCCAGTCTTCAGGCTTCGGCCGGTCCCACTCGGCCTGCAGCACGCGGCTTGAATTGGGGAACACCCGGCACCAATGCGACATCCAGTGATCCGGCCCGGAATTGCCGCGCCCGGGCAGGGCAAGGAAATCGAAATCTCCGGCCGCCGAAATCATCAGGCTTCTCCGAACACTCGGCTGAAGATCGTGTCGACATGCTTGGTATGATAGCCGAGGTCGAATTTCTCGCGGATCTCGGCCTCGGGCAGGGCTGCGGCAACGTCCTTGTCGGCCAGCAGTTCCTCAAGGAAATCAGCGCCTTGCTCCCACACCTTCATGGCGTTTCGCTGTACCAGCCGGTAGGCGTCCTCGCGTGAAACACCGGCTTGCGTTAGCGCCAGCAGCACGCGTTGCGAATGCACTAGGCCGCGGAACTTGTTCATGTTCTTCAGCATGTTGTCGGGGTAGACCAGCAATTTGTCGACGACGCTGGTCAGTCGCGACAGCGCGAAATCGAGCGTCACCGTCGCGTCTGGCCCGATCATGCGCTCGACCGACGAATGTGAGATGTCGCGCTCGTGCCACAGCGCCACATTCTCCATTGCCGGCAATGCGAAGGAGCGCACCATGCGGGCGAGGCCGGTGAGGTTCTCGGTCAGCACCGGGTTGCGCTTGTGCGGCATCGCCGACGAGCCCTTCTGGCCGGGCGAAAAATACTCTTCCGCCTCCAGCACCTCGGTGCGCTGCAGATGGCGCACCTCGATCGCCAGCCGCTCGATCGACGAAGCGATGACGCCGAGCGTGGCGAAGAACATCGCATGGCGGTCGCGCGGGATCACCTGCGTCGACACCGGCTCCGGCCTCAGCGCGAGTTTCCTGGCCACGTATTCTTCGACATAGGGATCGATATTGGCGAAGGTGCCGACCGCACCCGAGATGGCGCAAGTCGCTATATCCTCACGCGCGTGCACCAGCCGCTCGCGGCAGCGCGAGAATTCGGCATAGGCCTGCGCCAGCTTGACCCCGAAGGTGGTCGGCTCGGCATGAATACCGTGGCTGCGGCCGATGGTGATAGTATCCTTGTGCTCGAAGGCGCGGCGCTTGAGCGCCGCAAGCAGCCCGTCAATGTCGGCCAGGAGGATGTCGCTGGCCCGGGTGAGCTGCACGGCAAAGCAGGTGTCGAGAACGTCGGAGGATGTCATGCCCTGATGGATGAAACGGGCATCCGGTCCGACGAATTCGGCAAGATGGGTGAGGAAGGCGATGACGTCGTGCTTGGTGACGCGCTCGATCTCGTCGATCGCTTCGACGTCGAACTTCGCCGCCCCGCCTTTTTCCCAGATGGTCTTGGCGGCCTCCTTCGGAATGACGCCGAGTTCGGCCAGTGCGTCGCAAGCATAGGCCTCGATTTCGAACCAGATGCGGAACCGGGTTTCGGGCGACCAGATGGCCACCATTTCCGGCCGGGAGTAGCGAGGGATCATCAGTCGGTCCTGACTTGCGAGAGCGTTTGCCCGCGTCCTAACAGAGGCAGGCAAAATGCTCAACGCTGCTGCCGCGCAAACCAGACGCTGGCGACTGCGAGCGCAATGAAACCGAGCGGAAAATACAACCGGATGCCGAGGACGACGAACTGGTAGAGCGCCGTCAACATCGTGAACACGAACTGCAAAGCCCAGGTGATGGTGAGCGCGGGCGCATGCCATTGGACATAGTAGGAGCGGTATTGCAGCCCAAAAAGGCCGCCGGTGAAGGCGCTAGTCGCGGCGAGAAGGCAGACGAAGGCGGCGGCGAGGGCGATCTCCCAGTGGCGTCCGAGCGAGACCAGCCGCGCCAGGAAAAGCCCAACCGGGAAGGCCAGCGCACCGCCGGCAGCATAAATCAATGAGACGTAGCGGATCTTTACCGGGGTCTCCCAATCGTACTGCATTAGATTGAGCAGTGCGCTGACGCCCATCGCCATGGCCCACAGCAAGGCACCGACAAATGCGGTGCACAGCGGCGGCAGAGCGCGGCGGAGACGATGCAGGGCGCGGTAGCGCATGGCGGGAGGCGTCACAGGCGGCCGGTCACAGCGATCCAGCGATAGTCCGGCCCTTCGAAGTCGTATTGGCGCACCGCGATCAGCACGGCATAGGTGCTGAGGCTATCCAGCGAAAATGTCTGAACCGCGCCGATCCGGTAGCCATTCGGACAACCGCGGCTTTGCGGTACGGATTTGTCCTCGTGGATAATCTTTGTCTGGCCGCCGTCCTTTGCCTCGATGCGCAGCAGGCGAAAGCCGTTGATCTCGCCCTGGCTCTGGCAACGTTCGGTGTCGTTCATGCCGATCTGGTCGAGCCGGAACTCGAGCGGATCGTCGACGGGCGAAAAGATCGGGCGCGGGTTGACTACCATGCGGAAGGGATCGGCAGAAAGCTCGGTCACCGGGTTGAAGCCGGCGGTGATGCCGCGATTTGCCGTGAGTTCCGCCTGGCTGACGATCGCTTCGCCCCTTTGCCGGGCCTGCAGCCGCGCTGCCTCCGGCGTGGCATTCTCGTCTTCGTGCCGAATCCGGATCGGCGAGCCCTTCAGAAAACTGTCGTCGGCGGTGTCGATGTAGTAGCGGTTGGCATACGGGAATCCCGATCCGTCCTGGACGCCATATTCTTCGAAGGCGAAGACCCCGCCGTCACGGCTGAAGCCGAGGATCTCAAGCTCGGCGACATCGCCTGCGTGGGCGGCGACCAAAGTTGCAAGCTGGGCAAGCAGGCAGACGGCAAACAGGGCAAGATTTCGCATGGGGCTTTCCGTTCAGGCAGTCGACGTCGTTAAATTCCCTATCACGATGCCGTCAAAAGATCGTGCTGCCTGAAACACAAAGTCGATGCATCCAATCCGGCCGCCGTTTGTTATTGTCGGCAGCTTCACCGCATCGGCCCGAAAATCGGAATCGATTTTCCGAAAGTACGATGCGCTGATTTAAAGTGTTTAGAGCGTCCTTTGCGCGTCCAAAGGGACGCGCGGCGCTCTAATGGAGACCCCCATGACAATGGAGACCCCCATGACCGATGCAGCCAAGATTCGCGAACATATGGAAGTGATCGGCGCCGACGGCGTCCATGTCGGCACCGTCGACAAGGTGGATGGACAAAGAATCAAGCTGACCAAGCGCGACAGCGGCGAGGGCGTTCACAAAGGCCATCACCACTTCATTCCTCTCAGCCTCGTTGCCGAGGTCGAGGGTCAGAAGGTGCGGCTGTCGGCAAACTCGGATGTTGCGGTCACGTTCGAGGAAGAAAAATCCGACCTCACCTGATCGCGGTCGCCCGACCATAGCGTCGGCGCGTTCAGCGCGACGACCAGACCGGGAACAGATCGCCCTCGGCAGGCGTCGCGGCAAAGACGCCGCGGCTGATGGCGCGCGCCATGGTGGCGCCGGCCGCGGCGTAGAGATCGATGGCATCGTTGGGCGCGAGCTCAATGCCGCTCTTGCCCGTTGCCAGCGCGAAGACCAGATCGCCGTCGGCGGGCGTGTGCGTCGGCCAAATGGCGCGCACGAAGCCGTCATGCGCTGATATCGCCAGGCGTTTGGCGGCGGCCTTGGTAAGGACGGCATCGGTGGCGATCACGGCGATAGTGGTGTTGCCGCCGACTTCCGTCCGCTCTCCGATATGTTTGTCGCGGAATTTCAGCAGGATATTTCTGGCATCGTCAGGCATCGGGTGGGGATAGCCTAACCCGCCGAACTCGTCGCCGATCTCGAACGGTGCCGCCCAGAAATGGCGGGTCCGGGCGACCGTCACCGAGCCGGTCGGGTTGACCGCGGCAAGCGCGCCGATGGTGACGCCGCTGTCCAGTACCGTCGATGCCGAGCCGAGCCCGCCCTTCAGGCCGGAGCTCAACGCGCCGGTACCCGCGCCGGCGCTGCCGAGCGCAAAGTCGATCGCGGCGGCTTGGGCGGCTTGGTAGCCGAGGTCACGGTAGGGTGGATACCGGCCCCAATCCTTATCGCCGCCATTGCGCAGGTCGAACAGGATTGCCGCCGGCACGATCGGCACGCGAAAGCCGCCCACCTCCACGCCAATGCCTCTTTCGCGCAATGCCGCCTGCACGCCAGAGGCGGCGTCGAGGCCAAAGGCCGAACCGCCCGAAAGCACCACGGCATGGATGGCCTGGATCGAATTGTGCGGCTCGAGCAGGTCGGTTTCGCGGGTGCCTGGCGCACCGCCCAGGATCTGCACGCCGGCCACGGTCGGCTCATCGCAGATGACGGTAGTCACACCGGATTTCAGCTTGGCATTGGCGGCATTGCCGACCAGCAGGCCGGCGACGTCGGTGATGAGATTGCGCGGACCGGTACGGAACATCATTGGCTCTCCGCCGGCACGAAACGGGCGCCATCGAAGCGGAAGGCGCGATAAGGATTTTGCGTCAGGTCGCCTTTTTCGTCAAAACGGATCGGTCCGATCGCGGTGGTGAAATCATGCCCGGTGAGCGCGTTGGTGAGCTTCTCGCCGGAGCTTTGCGCCAGTGCCGAAGCCGCCTTGGCGATCTCGACCGCGGCATAGGCGGGCAGCGTGTAGCCTTCCGGCACGATGTTTTGTGCCGCAAAGCTTTGCAGCACCTTGGGGTCGGCGACGTCGGCCCATTCGGGCGGCGCGATCATCAGCGTGCCAACAGCATAGGGCACGTCGCCGAGCGGCGCGCGCAACGCTTCGCCGCCGGCAAACACCATGCCGGCGTCGAGCTGGCCGGCGTCCCGGCCCATGATCGCGACGTCGTCGCCGTCGCCGCCGGCAAAGACGCGCGTCGCGCCGGCTTTCTTCAGCCGGCCGATCAGACCGATCTGGTTGTCGAGCTGCGGCCGGAAGGTGTCGACGAACACCGGATTCAGCGCCGCCTGCTCGGCCGCTGCCCGAAACGTCTCGGCCATTTCGCGGCCATAGATCGTGCCATCGTCGACGATGGCGAACAGCTCGTTCTGCCATAGGCGGGTGAGGATGGCGGCGACGGCATTGCGCTCGTCGTCGCCGCGCAGCCCGAGACGATAGATCGGCCATCCCGTCTTGGCGCGCCGGTCGGTCAGGCTTTCCGTGCGCACGCCGACGGTGATCACCGGGATGTCGGCATCCTTGAGGATCGGCAGTGCAGCCTCGATTGCGTCCGTGCATAGAAAACCGACGACGACATTGACCTTGGCCGCGGCGAATTCCCTCGCGGCGGCAGCGCCGCCGGCGGCGGTGCAGGCGTCATCGATCGTCCTGATCTCGGTACCGCGGACTTCAGCCGCCATTCTCGCGCCTGCTTCGATCTGTTTGCCGAGGATCGCCGACGGCCCCGACAAAGGTCCCGCGACGCCGACCCGCAGCGTCCCAGCACTCGCATTGCCGGCGAGGAGGAACCAGGCCAGCACCACTATTGTCGTTGTCCAAGGTCGCATGCGAGCGAAGAATTCCTCCGCGCCGGTCGCGTGTTTGCCGGCGCCAATGCCGTCAAGACCTAAAGGCTGGCCAGCTTCGGCGCAACACGCGAATTCGGGATATAGGTCAAGCACTTCGCTTGTGGCATGCAATATGCCGTCATATATAACGGCTGGTTCTGGCTTATGGAAAATCATCGGTGCTGAAGAAGAACGACATAGGGCCGCAGGCCTATCGCGATGCGATGGCCCATTTTGCCGGCCACGTGCATGTGGTCACCACCGATGGCCCCGCCGGCAGGCGCGGTGCGACCGTGATTGCGGCCTGCTCTGTGTCGGACGCGCCGCCGACCATCCTGGTCTGCCTCAATCGAGAAAATCCCAAGAACGAGCCGTTTGTGAAGAACGGCAAATTTGCCCTCAACACGCTGGCTTCGGATCAGGAGCCGCTGTCGATTGGCTTTTCCGGCATTACCGGCCTGCCAGTCAAGGAGCGTTTCGCGTTGGCCGAATGGGACGTCATCTCGACCGGCGCGCCGACGCTGAAGGGCGCGCTGGCGGTCTTCGACTGCGAACTGATCGACACCAAGGATCTGGCCACCCACCGTGTGCTTTTTGGCAAGGTGACAGGCCTGCGCATCGGCGATAATTTGCGGCCGTTGATCTATCACGACCGCAGCTACCACGCTCTGTAGAGGCTTTGATGGCCGCGCCCACGGAGATCGAATGACCGAGCTGAAACCGCGCCCCGCGCCGCGGACCATCGACGAGACGCTCGAGCTCCTGACCGGCGCGGATTATGTGGCGGACCGGTCACTGGCGACCGTACTTTTTCTATCGCTGCGCATGAGGCGGCCGCTTTTCCTCGAGGGCGAGGCCGGCGTCGGCAAGACCGAGATCGCCAAGGTGCTGGCCAAGGCGCTCGGCCGTCGGCTGATCCGCCTGCAATGCTATGAAGGCCTCGATGTCTCGTCTGCCGTCTACGAGTGGAACTACGCCGCGCAGATGATCGAGATCCGCATGGAGGAGGCGGCCGGCAAGGTCGACCGCTCCGACATGGAGCGCAACGTCTTTTCCGAAAAGTACCTGATCCGCCGCCCGGTGCTCGACGCGCTGACCGGCAAGGCGGGTGCCGCCCCGGTGTTCCTGATCGACGAACTCGACCGCACCGACGAGGCCTTCGAGGCGTTCCTGCTCGAAATCCTCTCCGACTTCCAGGTGACGGTGCCGGAGCTCGGCACGATCAAGGCGGAGGAGCCGCCGATCGTCATCATCACCACCAACCGCACGCGCGAGATACACGACGCGCTGAAGCGGCGCTGCCTTTATCACTGGGTCGATTATCCCAATGCCGAGCGCGAGCTTGAGATCGTGCGGCGAAAGGTGCCGCAGGCCAACAGCCGGCTTTCGGCCGAGATCGTTTCATTCATCCAGAAGCTGCGCCAGATCGAGCTGTTCAAGGTACCAGGTGTCGCCGAGACCATCGATTGGGCCGGCGCGCTGACCGAACTCGACAAGGTGGCGTTGGACCCTGAGACGGTTTCCGACACGATTGGCGTGCTGCTGAAATACCAGGACGATATTGCCCGCATCGGTGAGGGCGAAGGCCGGCGCATCCTCAACGAGGTCAAGGCCGAGCTATCGGCGGCGGAGTAGGGCGATGCCGCGTGCGGAACCCAAAGAGGCAACGGCGGACGGGCGCATCGCCGACAACATCGTCTATTTCTCCCGCACCTTGCGCAAGGCCGGGATGCGGGTCGGACCGGCCTCGGTCAAGGATGCCATCGAGGCGGTGCTCGCTGCCGGGATCGGCTCGCGCGACGATTTCTACTGGACGCTGCACGCCGTGCTGGTCTCGAGGCACGAAGATCACGCCACCTTCGACGAGACCTTCCGGCTGTTCTGGAAGTCGCACGAGTTAATCGAAAAGATGCTGGCGATGTTTTCGCCGATCGCTCCCGACAAGCGTGAGAAACAGAAGCCGCGCGCCGCCGAGAACCGCGTCAGCCAGGCGATGTTCGAGGGCCACCAGAAGAACCAGCCGGTGCAGGAAGTCCCCGAGATCGAGATCGACGCGCGCTTCACCTTCTCCGGCAACGAGGTGCTGAGAGGCAAGGATTTTGCCCAGATGAACGCCGCCGAAATGGCCGACGCCAAGAAAGCGATCGCCCAGTTGCGGCTTCCCTTCGACATGGTTCGGACGCGGCGTTTCAAAGCCGATGCGCATGGCCGCCGTATCGATCCGCGCGCCATGATGCGCTCGGCCGCGCGCACCGGCGGCGAGCTGATCCTGCCGAAATTCCGCTCGCCCCGCGAAGTCCATCCGCCGCTGGTGGTGCTTGCCGACATTTCCGGTTCGATGAGCCAGTATACGCGCATCTTCCTGCATTTCCTGCATGCGCTGACGGAAAAGCGCCGGCGCGTGCACGCCTTCGTCTTCGGCACCAGACTCACCAATCTGACGCGGCAGATGCGCCATCGCGATCCCGATGCCGCACTCGCCGACTGTTCTGCCGCGGTGAGGGACTGGTCGGGCGGCACGCGCATCGGCGACGCGCTGGCCGAATTCAACCGGCTGTGGTCGCGCCGCGTGCTGGGGCAGGGCGCGGTGGTGCTGTTGATCACCGATGGGCTGGAGCGCGACGATGTCGCCGGCCTGTCGGAAGAGATGGAGCGGCTGCATAAATCCTGCCGGCGGCTGATCTGGCTTAACCCGCTGCTGCGCTTCGACGGCTTCGAGGCCCGCGCCCGCGGCGTCAAGGCGATGCTGCCGCATGTCGACGAGTTCCGCTCGGTGCACAATCTAGATGCGCTCGCCGATCTCTGTGCGTCGCTGGATAAGAATTCGGTGCGTTCGGTCGACCCGCGCAGGTGGATCGAGGCTGGTGCGAAGCGCGTCGCATAACCACATGTCTCCCACGGAGAAAAATCATGGAACACAGTATCTATCTCGATGAGGCCCGCGACCCGCTGATCATCGCGGAGGGCTGGATGAAGGACGGCAAGGATGTCGCCATCGCTACGGTCGTCGAAACCTGGGGTTCTGCGCCACGGCCGGTCGGCAGCCATCTGGTCATCGACGCCGAAGGCAGTTTCCACGGCTCTGTCTCTGGTGGCTGCGTCGAAGGCGCGGTCGTCACCGAAGCGATCGATGTCATCGACAAGGGCAAGGCGAAAATGCTGGAATTCGGTGTCGCCGACGAGACCGCCTGGCAGGTCGGCTTGTCATGCGGTGGCCGCATCAAGGTCTATGTCGAGCGGCTGGGTTAGAGCATGATCCCGAAAAGTGGCGGCCGGTTTTGGGACAAGATCATGCTCAAAAAAGAGATATCTTGATGGATCCGTACACCTTAAAAACACTGAACGCCGAACGCCGCGCCCGCCGCGCGGCAATCCTGGTTACCGATCTCGGCGACGGCCGCGACCGTGTCGTGCGCGAGGGCGACCAGGTCGCCGGCGAACTCGGGGCAGCCATCGCCAAGACATTCCGCGCCGGCAATTCCGGTACGGTCGAAGCTGAGGGACGGACCTTCTTCCTCAACGCACATCTACCGCAGCCTCGCCTGGTGGTGATCGGCGCCGTCCATATCAGCCAGGCGCTGGCGCCGATGGCCAGGATCGCCGGTTATCCCGTAGAGATCATCGACCCGCGCACGGCGTTTGCCACGTCCGACCGCTTTCCCGACATCGCGCTGCATGCCGAATGGCCGGAGGATGTCCTGAAGCGCCAGCCGCTCGATAGCTATACTGCGCTGGCTGCTCTCACCCACGATCCGAAGATCGACGATTTTGCGCTGAAGGCGGCGCTCGACGCCGGCTGCTTCTACGTCGGCGCGCTCGGCAGCCGCAAGACCCATGCGAAACGCGTCGAACGCCTGCTGGCCTTGGGCGCCACAGCCGACCAGATCGCCCGCATCCACGCCCCGATCGGCCTCGACATTGGGGCTGCCAGCCCCGCCGAGATCGCCGTCGCGGTGCTGGCGCAAGCAATTCACGCTTTTCGCTCTCGCGGCCTGGAAGCCTCCGCATCGGCCCAAAGATCGGAACCGATTTTGGAAAAGCACGATGCGTAGATTCAAAAGAGCAGAGCGTCCTTTGCGCGTCCAAAGGGACGCGCGGCGCTCTGCGGGCGCGGTCGCGTGAAATTTGGCCCCATTCCGATCGATGCGGCCGAAGGGGCAGTGCTGGCGCACGCGACTGCGGCCGGAGATCGCCGCTTCCGCAAGGCGCACAGGCTTAGCGCCGACGACGTGTCGTCGTTGAAGGCGGTCGGTGTTTCGGAAGTCGTCGCGGCCGTGTTGGCGCCCGATGATCTCAGCGAGGACTCCGCCGCCGAAGAAATCGCAAAAAGCATGATCCATCGCAACGTGGAGGCGAAGCCCGCCGCGACCGGGCGAGTCAACCTCCACGCCAAGGCGTCCGGCATATTCACCGTCGACGCGGCGATGATCGACGCCATCAATGCCGTCGATCCGACCATTACCATCGCCACGCTGGCGCAGCATGCGCCGGTCGAAAAAGGTCAGATGGTTGCGACGGTGAAGATCATTCCGTTTGCGGTCGCCTCGGCTTTGGTCGAAGCCGTGGCAAGGATCTGCGCCGGCGGCGAGATCTTTGCCGTCAACGCCTATCAGCCGGTGCGGGTCGGCGTCATCCAGACGGTGCTGCCCGGTATCAAGCCGAGCGTGCTCGACAAGACGCTGCGCGTCACCGAAGCGCGCCTGGCGCGTTCGGGCGGCAGGCTGACGACCGAGCGCCGCACGCCGCATGAAGTCGCACCCGTGGCAGAAGCTGCCGCCTCGCTGATCCGCGATACCGACATGGTGGTGATCTTCGGCGCCTCGGCGATGGCCGATTTCGGCGACGTCGTGCCCGCCGCCATCGAAAGGGCAGGCGGCACCGTCATCCGCGCCGGCATGCCGGTCGATCCCGGCAATCTGCTGGTGCTCGGCACGCTAGACGGCAAGCGCATCATCGGTGCACCGGGCTGCGCCCGCAGCCCCAAGGAGAACGGCTTCGACTGGGTGCTCGACCGGCTGATCGCAGGCCTCGACGTGACCGCGAGAGATATTGCCGGCATGGGCGTCGGCGGGCTGCTGATGGAAATACCGACGCGGCCGCAGCCGCGCGAGCCGCTGCCGGCCAAAGCCGAACCCAAGGTCGAGATCGTGCTTTTGGCCGCCGGCCGCTCCAGCCGAATGGGCGGGCCGAACAAGCTCTTGGCCCTATTCGACGGCAAGCCCTTGGTCCGCCGCACCGCCGAACGCGCGGTCGGTTCGAAAGCAGCGGGCACCATAGTCGTCACCGGCCACCAGCGCGAGCGCGTGCGCAGTGCATTGGCGGGCCTCGATGTGACCTTCTCCGACAATCCGGATTTCGCCGAGGGGCTGTCTTCGTCGCTGAAGGCAGGCATTGCCAAGGTTGCCGGCGACGCCGCTGGCGTCATGATCGTCCTCGGCGACATGCCCGGCGTCGCCTCGGCCGACCTCGACAGGCTGATCGAGGCGTTCCGCAAATCCGAAGGGCGATCGGTGGTGCGCGCCTCCCATGATGGACGGCGCGGCAACCCGGTGCTGCTGCCGCGCTCGCTGTTCGCCGCGATCGCTCACCTCGAAGGCGATACCGGTGCCCGCCATCTGGTCGAGGCCGAAGGGCTCGACGTCATCGATGTCGAGATCGGCGAAGGGGCAGCCGTCGATGTCGACACGCGCGAGGCGCTGGAAAGTGCTGGCGGCGTGCTGCAGGATTGACAAACCGAAGCCGAAAAACGCATGCCTTTGGGCATGGCTTTTCGTTTCCGCTTCGCTGTCCGGTTACCCTCCTCTGGCCTGCCAGCCCTTCTGATCTCGATATTCTTCTCGTTCTCCTTTGCCGCTTACGCCAGCGCTCTCGAACTCAAACCTTTCAAGGACGATCTGTTCGCCTATCCGGCCACACTTTCGTCCGAGAGCAACGGCGCCTATACGGTCATCGATTATCGTGAGCTGCGCGATATCAACGCCCGCGACGAAGTGCCTGAGCGCCGGGTGCATGCGCAATACACCGATACCGGTGTGCGCAAGGTGCAGCAGGATTTGTTGCTGAAGACCGATGCCGGTGACGTCCGCCACATCGCCGTCGGCAAGGCCGAGGGCGCCAGCATCATCGTGCTCTATCTGCACGGGCAGGGCGGTAGCCGTAAGCAGGGTGCTGACGATTTCACTTTCGGCGGCAATTTCAACCGCATCAAGAACCTGATGGCCGGTAATGGCGGCCTCTATCTGTCGCCGGACTTTTCCGATTTCGGCGACACCGGTGCCGCCCAGATCGCCGCATTGATCGGCCACTATGCCGAACAGTCGCCGCGCGCAAAAATCTTCGTCACCTGCGGCTCTATGGGCGGCGCGTTGTGCTGGAAGCTGGCCGCCCGCGAGGACACCGGCGTGCGCATCGACGGTCTGCTGCTGCTCGGCTCATTATGGGACGAGAGTTTCTTCGCAAGCTCCGCATTCAAGCGCCGTGTGCCGGTCTTCTTCGGCCAGGGCAGCAAGGATCCGGTGTTTCCAATCGAGAAACAGGAAGCCTTCTTCCGATCGATTCTGGCCAAATCGAAAACCTACCCGACCCGCTTCGTCCGCTTCGAGACTGGTACGCATGGCACGCCGATCCGAATGACCGACTGGCGCGGCACGCTCAATTGGATGCTGTCGAAGACTCCCTAAGGTGCGGTATTGTAGTCGAGCACGGTCTGCGGGTTGATCTCGCCGTCATAAGACGCGTCGACCTCGTACTGCACCAGCGAGAAATTGCCGTGGCGAAACAGGTAGGTGCCGGCCGACGAGGCGTCGCCAACGCCGCGCCATTTGTTCGAAGATGAAATCGTTTTGGTGGCCTCGTCATATTCGGAGTTGACCAACTGATCGTCGGTCTGGAAGCCGATGATGTTGATGCCCTCGACCTTGCCTTCGCTGTTGTTGTTCTCATAACGAATATCGAGTTCCGGTGACGCGAATTGAAGTTGCCGGACGCCCGATACGTCGTCGTAAATGTAGTAGACGGCGCTCTCATTGTACGCAGCCATCGAACAGAAAAAGCGGAACAGCCGCGTCTCGCGTTCGGGCTCGTCATCGGCGGCACCCGCATCCTTGTAGCGGAGCGAGTAGGCGTCCGGCTCTCCAGGCGGATCGCCGCCGGGCATGTCTTTGTCGCATTGCTCGCCATAGGTCGCTGCGAAGGCCTTCTTGGCCTGCTCAAGGGCTGCGTCCTTCTTCGGCGGCGGCGGTCCGTCGCCACAGCTTGCCGGCACGGCCTCGTCGAAATCGGCCTTTGACGGTTTCAGTGCACCCTTGTCGATGAAGATCGGGCGAAATGGCGGTTCCTGGATCGAGGCGTTGATCTGGCGCAGCGTATAGCAGCCGGCAAAGACATTTTCGCTGCCGTCCTTGGCCGTCGCCCGGATGGCGACGGGAACGCTGTAGTAAATGCTGCCGGCGGCACCGTCTTCAGACACACCACCGGTTTTGACTTCGACCGTGTCGGTGCCGTCATAGCCTTTGACGAAGCTATTGAAATCCTTAGCCGGCTTGGTGTCGCCGAAATAGTCCCAGGCGCGCGCGAATTCGTGCCGGCTGATGGCGCTGTAGAGCGAGCGGATGACTGCTTCGGCATCCGACCTGTCGTCGATATAGGGCGCCTCGGCGGCGAGCACCGATTGGCAGGTAACGGCAATGGAAAGAAAAGCGGTCGCTGCGAAACGGGCGCGTCTCATCGGGAACCTCCACTCGATGAAAAATCCTACCATATCGATTGCGGCGACGTGGTGACGCTTGAACAATCGCCTGCGAAAGCGCTACCTCTCGCCGTCGGCAGTCGGGCCGCGTGGAGGACCCAGTGAGCATATCAATGTATGAGGTTTCTGTGCCGGTGTTTTCGGCCAGGCTGAAGGCGCTGTCCAACGTGCTGGACATTGCCGAGCAGAATGCGGTTGAGCGCAAGATCGACCCGCAGGTGTTTTTGACGTCGAGGCTGGCGCCCGACATGTTCGCGCTGACCAGGCAGGTGCAGATCGCCACCGATCACGCCAAGGGGGCACCGTCGCGGCTTGCCGGGCGCGAGGTGCCCAAATATGAGGACAATGAGGGAAGCTTCGCCGATCTGCAGGCGCGCATCGCCAAGACGATGGCTCATCTCGCGACATTTTCGGCGGCCGAGTTCGACGGCTCGGATGACAGGATGGTCGAACTAAGGCTTGCGGGACGCGAGGTTTCGATGCCGGGGATGCAATATCTGTTGCACGCTGCCATGCCCAATTTCTATTTCCACCTGACCACTGCCTACGACATCCTGCGCCACAACGGCGTGCCGCTGGGCAAGTCGATTTTCCTCGGATTGCGTTGAGATTCGCTCAGGAGATATCCCGGCCGCACCGGGACCATGATCCCGAAAAGTGGAAACCGGTTTTCGGAAAAGATCATGGTCAAACAGGAAGATAGAGCCCATCCCGACTCTAACGGGATGGAACAGCCTCTAGCGCAGGGACATTTCCCGGGCGATGCGCGGGAAATCGGCCGGCTTGACGCCGATATTGGCGCGATCGGCATTGCTCATCGAATGGAGCAGTGCCAGCGCCGCGCGATAGCGCAACTGTTCCCGAGGACGCGGACGGGCGAACATTTCAGTGAAGAACCCCATGATTCAAGCCCTTATTGAACCTCCACGACGTCCAATATAGGCAGATCACGACAATTTGTGCAGTGCAGCATATGCATGGCAGCCATGCTGCCCCAATCTTTTTGACATAAATCGGCTGTTCCGGCGAAACTTCTGCGGCGCTTCGACCGTATGCGTCAGTGCCGGCACTTGGCCGGTTTTTCCTCGCCATTCCTGGCGAAATTCCGGACTGCATGAAAATGCAGTCCGGCTTTTTTGTTAGCCGTAGGGATAAACCCCGTTCGCCGGCGTCCCGGAAACTCGCCTGGCCTGCCGCCGGCGGGCTTGGAAGCGGCCGACGCTTTCCTGTATGCTATTGCTTCCTCCTCGCGCAGCCGCGCAAAAATTCCCGCCGGAGAAACTTCATGCACAAACGCCGTCTCGGCCAGACCGGTCTTTTCGTGTCGCAGATCTGCCTCGGCTCGATGACCTGGGGCCAGCAGAACACCGAGGCGGACGGTCATGCCCAGATGGACCTGGCGTTTGCGCGCGGTGTCAATTTCATCGACACCGCCGAGCTCTATCCGATCCCACCCAAGGCGGAGACCCAAGGCCGCACCGAGACAATCATCGGCAGCTGGATGAAGGCGAATCGCAACCGCGGTCAGGTGATCCTCGCGTCGAAAGTGGTCGGCCGCACCGCCAATACGTGGTTTCGCGGCGACCGCCCCTCGAAGCTGGTGCGCGCCGACATCTTCGACGCAGTCGAAAAGTCGCTGGCCAGGCTCAACACCGATTACATCGATCTCTATCAGATCCATTGGCCGGAACGCGACGTGCCATGGGGTGCCAATCCAAATCGTATCGGCGCCGTGCCGCGACGCGCCGATGCCGCCGGCGCGCCGGCCGGCGAGACGCCAATCGCCGAGACGCTTCGCGTGTTCGACGAGTTGGTGAAGGCCGGCAAGATCCGCCACTTCGGCCTGTCGAATGAGAATTCCTGGGGCGTCATGCGTTTCATCGCCGAAACCGACAAGGGCGTCGGCCCGCGCGTCGCCTCGCTGCAGAACGCCTATAATTTCGTCAACCGCACCTTCGAGGTGAACCTCGCTGAAGTCTGCGAGCGCGAGCAGGTGTCGCTGCTTGCCTATTCGCCGCTGGCGCAAGGCTACCTGACCGGCAAATATGACCATAGCGCGCGGCCGCAGGGCTCGCGCTCGCAGCTCTTCAACCGCGGTCAGCGTTATGAAACGCCCAACGCCGCGGAAGTGCAGCTCGAATACAACCGGCTGGCGCGCGCTTTCGGCATGGAGCCGGCGCTGTTTGCCAACGCCTATGTCTCGAGCCGGCCCTTCGTCACCTCGAACATCATCGGAGCAACTACCATTCCGCAACTCGAAATGGCGCTCTCTTCCG
Organism: Mesorhizobium sp. M0060; assembly: GCF_040323155.1. Lineage (NCBI taxonomy): Bacteria > Pseudomonadati > Pseudomonadota > Alphaproteobacteria > Hyphomicrobiales > Phyllobacteriaceae > Mesorhizobium > Mesorhizobium sp. M0060. Next base: position 104,325 of record NZ_JAMYUP010000015.1, on the reverse strand, counting down.
CCGCCGTGGTCTGGACCGAGGACATGCAGAAGGCGGTCGATGCCATCCACCAGCGCGTCGGCAATCCGTGTCCTTGAGGGGCGTGGTTGTCCGATCATTATAAGGGGAGGGGAACGGCCATGGATTTTTGGATCGACGCGGTGCGCGAAAAGTTTCCGGCATTGTCGCTGACCGACAAGGGCCGCCGGCGCATCTATCTCGACAATCCTGCCGGCACGCAGGTGCCGCAGGCGGTGGCGGACGCGGTGTCGGGTTGTTTGCTGGCCACCAATGCCAATCTCGGCGGCTTCTTCGAGACCACCGTTGCGGCACAAGAAATCGTCGACGAGGCTCATCTGGCGATGGCCGATTTCCTGGGTGCTGCAAGTCCGCAGGAAATCGTCATCGGTGCCAACATGACGACGCTGACCTACCACATGTCGCGAACGCTCGGCCGCACGATGAAGCCCGGCGACGAGATCGTCCTCACCCGCATGGATCATGAGGGCAACGTCTCGCCCTGGCTGCAACTGGCAGAAGACCTTGGCCTCGTCGTGCGCTGGCTGCCCTTCGGCCAGCAGAGCTGGCAGGTCGAGGAGGCAGCGCTTGCTGCGCTGCTTTCCGAGAGGACGAGGCTCGTCGCGCTCAACTATGCCAGCAATCTCACCGGCTCGATCAACCGGGTTAAGTCGTTGACCCGCATCGCCAGACAGGCCGGTGCGCTGGTCTATGTCGATGCCGTGCAGTTTGCCCCGCATGGGCTGATCGACGTCCAAAGCCTCGGCTGCGATTTCCTGATCTGCTCGGCGTATAAATTCTTCGGCCCGCACATGGGGATATTATGGGGCAGGCTGGACGTCATCGATGCACTGAAGCCGTACAAATGCCGCTGCTCGTCCAGTGCCCTGCCGGAGCGCTTGGAGCTCGGCACGCCGCAGATCGAACTGATGGCCGGCCTGTCGGCCGCGGTCGATTATTTTGCCGAGCTGGGCGCGGCAGCCGGCGCGCAAGCGTCGCGCCGCCAGAAAATCACCAAGGCATTCGAAGTGTCGATTGCTTACGAAAACCCGCTGGCGCTACAGCTGATCGATGGCTTGTCGGATATTGCGGGCCTGACCATCCACGGCATCATCGATCCGAAGCGGATCAATGAGCGCGTGCCGACGGTGTCGTTCACTGTCGAGGGCATCGTGCCTGAGACGATCGTGCGGCAGATGAATGCCGAAAACATCTTCCTCTGGTCCGGCCACAACTACGCCTGGGAGATCGTGCGCCAGCTCGGCATTCCGGCCGAGCAGGGTGTGGTGCGCATCGGCATCGCTCATTACAACACTTCAGCCGAGATCGACGAGACGCTGGCGAGCGTGCATCGCGTCATCGCCATGCTGAGGCAGGAACGATCCTGACGCAGCCTCGCGGGGCGGATCATCGCTTGTGGGCGCTGCCAAAACCGGTGAGGAAGGCGGTTAGATTGTCGCCGAGCTCGTCGCAGAGATAGCCGCCTTCCTGGACGATGACCGTCGGCAGGCTGAGCCCGGTGATGGCCTCGCCGATGCGCGAGAAACCGGGCGTGGTCACCGACAACCCACCGAACGGATCGCCCTCGAAGGCGTCGAGCCCCAGTGCCACCACAAGCGCATCTGGCGAGAAGGCGTTGATGCGCTGGAACGCCGCCGTCAGTGCTTCGAGGAACGCGGCATCGCCGGATTTGCGCGCCAGCGGCAGGTTGAGATTGTAGCCGAGGCCGGCGCCTTCGCCGCGCTCGTCGGCATGGCCCCAGAAGAACGGATAGAAGCGCACCGGGTCGGCATGCAGCGACACGGTGAGCACGTCCGGGCGGGCATAGAAGATGCCTTGCGTGCCGTTGCCGTGGTGCAGGTCGACATCGAGGATCGCCACCCGCGCCGCCTGCTTGCGCAGAGCCTGTGCGGCGACCGCCGAATTATTGATGAAGCAGAAGCCGCCGGCGACATCGGCAAAGGCATGATGGCCGGGCGGACGGCACAGCGCATAGGCGGCCGGCGCGCCCGACATCACCGCCTCGGCCGCTTCAATCGCGCTCCAGGCGCTCCACAGCGCGCTCTCCCACGTCTCGCCTGAGATCGGGCAGGCGGTGTCGGCCATGTGGTAGCCGGCTTGGCCGACGGCCGAGGCCGGATAGGAGCCGTTCCGCGCGATCGGATGGATGTTGGGGATGACCTCGGCCGAGGCGCCCTCGATGCGCTGCCAGCGGGCGAAGACATGCTGGAGGAAATCGAGATATTCCGGCGTATGCACCGCGGCAATCGGCCCGAGCCCATGATCCCGCGGCCGTTCGATCGTGCAGCCGGCAGCCTTTGCGCCGGCTAACAATCGCTCGACCCGTTCCGGCTTTTCCGGGTTGGGCTGCGGCGCGCCGCTGGAGAGGAACGCCTTCGGGTCGTGGCGCTTCTGTTCTTCGGCATAGAAGGCTTTCATGTTGGCTCCTCCGGTGCATCAGCGAAGGCGAAAAAGGCATCGCCGACGATCTTCTGCACCTGCTCGTAGCTCGACCAGGCAATGCCCAACCGTTCGTAAAAAGCCTTGGCGGTCTCGTTGTCGGTGTCGACGGAGAGCCTGAGATAGACGCCGCCGGCCTTCCGGCATTGGGCCGCGACCCGGCGCAGCAGGCGCTCGCCGATCCTGCGGCCGCGAAACCGGTCCTCGACATAGAGATCCTGCACATAGACGCCGGGCCGTCCCATCCACGTCGAGAAGATCGGAAAATAGAGGCAGAGCCCGGCAAACTCGCCACCGACTTCGGCGATCAGGGTCGAGAAGGCAGGCTTCTCGCCAAAGCCATAGGTGCGGAGGTCTTCTACCGTCGTGGTGATCTCCTGATGCGCGCCGATGTGGGTGCCGAGCCGCAGGAGTGCGGCGTGGATGGTCTCGACGTCCTCGACGGTGCCGGGCCGGATGACAATGTCTTTTGACGGTGGATTGGTCATTGTCACGGCCGCATCTCAGAACGCCACCCGGTCACCACCCTTGAGCGCCAGCATCTGCCGCGCCTCGGCGGGCGTGGCGACCTCCAGCGACAGCCCGTCGAGCACGCTGCGGATACGGCGGACCTGGTCGGCATTGGACTTGGCCAGTTGGCGCCCGTCGTAGAGGCTGTCCTCCAGCCCGACGCGGACATTGCCGCCCATCGCCGCCGCAATCGAGATCATCGGCATCTGGTGGCGTCCGGCGGCCAGCACCGAAAATTGGTAGCTGTCGCCGAACAGTTTGTCGGCGATGCGCTTCATATGGATCAGGTTTTCGGGATCGGCGCCGATGCCACCGAGGATGCCGAACACGAACTGGATGAACAATGGTCCCGATACCAGCCCGCGGTCCCGGAAATGCGCCAGCGAGTAGAGATGGCCGACATCGTAGCATTCGAATTCGAAGCGCGTACCGCAACCCTTGCCCAGTCTGTCGAGCACCGTCTCCATGTCGGCAAAGGTGTTCTTGAAGATCGTGTCGCGGGTGGCCTCGAGCAGTTTCGGCTCCCATTCGTGCTGCCACTCCCGCGGACGGTCGAGCATCGGGAACAGCGCGAAATTCATCGAGCCCATGTTGAGCGAGCACATTTCCGGCTCGGCCCTGAGCGGGGCGGCCAACCGCTGGTCGAGCGTCATCAGCGACGAGCCGCCGGTGGTGATGTTGATCACCGCGTCGGTCGCCTGCTTGATGCGCGGCAGGAACTGCATGAACACATCAGGGTCGGCGGTCGGCCGCCCATCCTTGGGATCGCGAGCGTGAAGATGCAGGATCGAAGCGCCGGCTTCGGCGGCGGCGATCGCCTCTGAGGCGATCTGGTCCGGTGTCACCGGCAGATGCGGCGACATCGATGGCGTGTGCACCGACCCGGTGACGGCGCAGGTGATGATGACTTTTCGCGGCGCCATGGCTCGCCTCTCAGCCTTCGACCGGCAGGTCGAGCTCGCCGGCCAGCACCTCGAGCGAGTCGCCGATGATGGATACGATCTCGCCGATCTGCTCGGCGGTGACGATCATCGGCGGCGCCACCATGAAATTGTCGCCGTCGACGCCGCCCTTGACCTTGCGTCCATAGATGATCAGGCCGCGCTCATAGGCGAGGTCGAGCAGGCGCTGGGTGGCTTTCTTTGCCGGTTCGATCGGCCGCAGTGTGTCGGGATCGGCAACCATCTCGGCACCGGTGAGCAGGCCCTTGCCGCGCACGTCGGCGATGAATGGAAACCGCTTCGCCAATCCCTTCAGCTCGTCCATCAAAAGGTCGCCCATGTCAGCCGCATTGGCGATCAGGCCGAGACGGTCCATCTCGCCGAGCACCGCAAGGCCGGCGGCGCAGGCCAGCGGGTTTCCGGCATAGGTGTGGCCGTGCTGGAAGCCGCCGGATGTGAGCAGCGGCTGCACCAGCCGCATCGGCGCCGCCAGCGCGCCAAGCGGCGCGTAGCCCGAGCCCAGCCCCTTCGACAGCGCGACGATGTCTGGTTTGCAGTTCCAATGGTCGCCGCCGAGGAATTTTCCGGTGCGGCCGACACCGCTCATCACTTCGTCATGGATGAGCAGGATGCCGTAGCGGTCGCAGATTTCGCGGATGCGCGGATAATAGCTGTCCGGCGCCACCAGTGCTGCCGTGGCAGCGCCGCCGACCGGTTCCATGATGAAGGCGAGCACGCTTTGCGGCCCCTCGGCGAGGATCTGTTCCTCCAGCATGTCGGCGTAGCGGATGCCGCGCTGTTCCATCGAAAGATTGTCGCGGTCGCGCCAGGCGGCAGGCGCCGGCACGGTCGGCATGACCTGCATCATCGGCGCAAAGGTTTCAGCCAGGGCATCGTCGCCGGTGACGGCGAGCGCACCAAGCGTGCCGCCATGATAGGAAGGAAAGCGCGTGATCACCTTCCAGCGGCTGGCCTGGCCGGTGGCAACTGCCCATTGCCGCGCCAGTTTGATGCAGGATTCCGTCGCTTCCGAGCCGCCCGAGACGAAGAAGATGCGGTCCATGCCTTCTGGGAGCTTGGCGGCCAATTGCCGCGCGAGCTCCTCGGCCGGTTCGTTTTCGAAATGCAGGCGGTAGGCGAAGGTGGCGCGGTCCATCTGCCGCTTCATGGCATCGAGCACGTTGCGGTTGGAATGGCCGATATTGGCGACCATCGGCCCGCTCGATCCGTCGATGAAACGGCGGCCGTCCTGCGTCCACATGTAGATGCCTTCGGCGCGATCGATCAGCGGCCGGCGCAGGCTGGACAGATAAAACAGATGCGAGGCTTCGCGGGCTTCCGGGACAGGGGACTTCAACATGTCATGGCTTTCCAAGATAGCGGTCGAGGACATTTCTGGTGACGCGCTCGACCATCGCGTCCTGCCTTAGCAGGCCGGCAACCCATTCGCAGCTTCCGGCGTGAAACACCTCGCCTCTGCCGCGCTGGAAATTGACGATCATGCCGTTGCCGCGTTTGATCTTGTCGAGATTGGCGTCGCTCGCCTCGCCGAACAGCGTTTCGGCGGTGAAGCGTCCGTCCTCGTCGCCGAGGAACTGGTCTGCGAATGGAATGTCGGCGCTTTCCTCGACCTGGCTCGCCATGCCGACCGCGAGCACCTGCAGGCCTTCCGGTGCGCCGCTGTCGGGCGTGGGATAGGGCAGGCCGCCGCGGATCTCGAAATCGAGCCCGTCGACCTCATAGCCATAGACGTGGCTGTCGGCGCCAAGCAGGTCGCCATAGTAGATGCCGGTGCCGGCGAAGGCCCAGTGCTCCGGCCGGTAGACCGGAAAGCCGCGCGCGCCGCGCGGCGCGCAGCCGCCCCAGCCGGCATAGACGCCCTTTGTCGCGTTAAGCCCGAAGGTCGCCGCACCCGGCCGGCCGATTTCCGGCGCTTCCCAGGAATTGGTGGCGCGCCTCACATCGCCGCCGCGATAGGCCGGGTCTTCGGCGCGGGCGCGGTATTTGTAGCAGACCTGCCGGCGGCCTTCGTCCTCCAGCCGCGTCTGCCACATGAAATTGCCGGCAAAGCGGGCCGCATGGCCGCCGCGCTCGACATAGGCGTCGACCGCATCGCGCATCTCCCAGGTCCAGTATTCGTCGTGGCCGACGAACACGACGCAGTCGTAGCCGTCGAGAATGTCGGGCGAAAAATGCAGATCGTGCTGGCTGACGAGATCGACGGCGTAGCCGGCGCGCTCGGCGAAGCGGAAGAAATGACTGTCATAGCTTGCCCAGCCGGACGAAGCGTATTTCTTCGAATGGCCGGTGGCGAAGGCCCATTCCATATGCGGATAGCGCGGCACGGTTTTCGGCGGCACGGCGACTTCGAGCGGCACGCGCGGCGCGTCCTTGGGCAGCACGACGAAGCCGCGGCACCACGGCCGCTGCGTCGACACCATCCGGGCATACTGGTCGCGGCCTGGCCCGGTGATGCCTTCGTAATGGTTGGAACCGCCCCATGTGTTGTAGGCGAGCCAGGTGCCGGTGGCCGCAACCTGCAGCACGCGGCCGGGTTTTTTGCCGGGTTGCGGCGCGACAATGAAAAGATGCTGGCAGAGGATCGGCTTGCCGTCCCGGCCATCCGCTTCAAGCGTGACGCGATAGGCCCCGGACGGCCAATCGTCGCCGACGCGGAATTCGAACGACGCTTCCCAGCCGCAGCCTTCGACCGAACATTGATCTGGCGTCTCCTGCCAGCGCGCCGCGATCCCGGTCCTTTCGAACATTGTCGTTTCCGCGCCGCCGTCACGGACGACCACGATGCCGAAGCTGGCGGCCGTCGAACTCACATGCAGCGCCACCGTCTCGCCGGGACGATAGGAAAAACGGTCGCTGTAGCACCAGATCTCGCCGCGCTCGCCATCCATGCCCGGCCATTCCCAGTAATGGCTGCGCACCGCCTGCCGTCGCTGCTCCGGCGTCAGTCCGAAATCGGGAAACTCGGTCGGCAGATGGGTCATGAACGCCTGTAAGGTCGAAGGCCCCATTTCGGCCATCCGCCGGCCAAGCGTCAATTGGAAACGATCGGGCCAGCCATTGCCGGGCTGCTCCCTTGGCCTTGCCGGCCAAACCGACTATCTCACAAAGGGCGGCCTTATCCGCCACGGGAGCCGACATGCTGCGAGTGCAAAAGGTCAAGATCAACGACATTTACGTGCCGACCGCGCGCAAGAAGACGCTGCATCCCGAGACCGTCCGCCATCTGGCCGAGGACATTCTGGAAAACGGCATGAAGACGCCGATCCAGGTGCGCCATGACGGCAAGCGCCATATCCTCGTCGAGGGGCTGCATCGGCTGGAAGCGGCAAAGTGGCTCGGGGAGACCGAGATCGATGCCTATCTGGTGCAAGCCAAGCGTCACTAGGCTCCCAGTTTGGTCGTTCGAATCGCCGGTCCCGCGGATTTTTTCGCGGACCGTGTCGGCTTGCGTCTTGTCGGTTCGTCCTAGACACGAAAGCCAAAACCGACATGTGAGGAAACACCATGACCACCAAGCTCGATATCGCCCCCGACTCCGACCGCGAACTGGTACTCGCCCGCATCATCGATGCGCCGCGCGAGAACGTCTATCGCTGCTGGACCGAGCCCAAGCTCTTGACGCAATGGTTCGCGCCGAAGCCGTGGACGACGCCACGCGCAGAGATGGACGTTCGCGCCGGCGGCACCAGCCTGGTCGTCATGGCCAGTCCCGACGGCAACGAATTTGCGAACCCTGGCGTCTTCCTCGAAGTCGTGCCGGGCAGGAAGCTCGTCTTCACCGATGCCTATACCAAGGCGTGGGAGCCTTCCGCAAAACCGTTCATGACTGGCGTTGTGACACTCGAGGACGTGGGCGAGGGCAAGACCCGCTATATCGCCCGGGTTGCGCATTGGTCGGTCGCCGACCGCGAACAGCACGAGAAAATGGGTTTTCACGAGGGCTGGGGCCAGTGCGCCGAACAGCTTGAGGAGGTCGCCAAGCGACTTTGATGCAAACGGGAGAGGGAGATTGATATGTCCAGATCGATGTTTTTCGCCATTTTCGCCTCGGCCGCCGCGCTGTTTGCCGCGCCGGGCACCATCAACGCAGAGGAGGCCAAGCCCGCCATGACGACCGCAACCGCAACATTGCCGAAGCCGGAAAAATCCGGCCTGCTGCCGATCAACGGTCTGAACTATTATTACGCCGTCTACGGCAAGGGCGAGCCGCTGCTTCTACTGCATGGCGGCCTCGGCACGACCGACATGTTCGCGCCGATCCTGCCAAAACTTGCCGAAAACCGCACCGTTATCGGCATTGACCTGCAGGGCCATGGCCGCACCGCACTCGGCGACCGGCCGCTCAGCCTGGAGGCGATGGGCGACGACGTGGCGGCGATCGTCAAGGCGCTCGGCTACCACAAGGTCGACGTCATGGGCTATTCGCTGGGTGGCGGCGTCGCCTTCCGCATGGCCGTCCAGCATCCCCAAACGGTGCGCTGCCTGGTGCTGGTCTCGACCGGCTACGCCGCGGACGGCTTCTATGCCGAGATGCGTGGCCAGCAGGCACAGGTCGGCGCGGCGATGGCCGACATGATGAAGGACACGCCGATGTACAAATCCTACGTCGCGGTTGCGCCGCATCCGGAGGATTTTCCGAAACTGCTCGACCAGCTCGGCGCCCATATGCGCAAGGACTACGACTATTCCGCCGACGTGCAGAAGCTGAAAATGCCGGTGATGCTGGTTTTCGCTGACGGCGACATGTACCGGCCCGAGCACGAGATCAAGTTCTACCAGCTGCTCGGCGGCGGATTGAAGGACGCCGGCTGGATGCGCGAGAACCTGTCGCAGAACCGCCTGGCGATCCTGTCCAACCGCACCCACTACGATGTGTTCTTCGCGCCGGAACTGACAGCCGCCGCGCTGCCGTTCCTCAATGGCGAGACCAAGGTCAAGACCTGGGACGAGGTTGTCAACGAAACGAACTGACGCCCAGTCAATTGTCTGCCGGCCGTCTCCTGCGAGATGGCCGGTTTTCATCTATGAGGCCTTGGCCGACGCATCGGGCCAATCGCATGTCGGCCGGATCAGAGCTATAGATGGCACCATCAAAGCTTTTCAATTGACGCTGCCACGCCTATCGATAGGTATGCCACCCATTCTCACAGGGAAGGGACTCGGGCGATGGTTGGGTATCAGGGCGGGTGTTTGTGCGGGGCGGTGCGCTACCGCGCCGAGGCGGCACCGATCAATGAGCGCATCTGCCATTGCCGGCTGTGTCAGAAGGCGCTGGGTGCCGCCTTCAACGCGCGCGTGCTGTTCCGCATCGATGATGTGACGGTCGACGGACCGCTGGCGACGGTGAATTCCTCGCCCGATCTCAAGCGCGGCTTTTGCCCGCGCTGCGGCACGACGATGTTTTCCCGGCGCGATTCCGCCGGCATCATCGGCGTCACCACCGGCTCGCTCGACGATCCCTCGGTGTTCAGGCCTGAAATGCATATCTGGACCGCCTCGAAGCAGCCCTGGGTGCAGATCGACGACGGCCTGCCGCAATATGAAGGCGCGCCGCCGCCGGCATGAGGCGAAATCTGTCCAAAATTTAATCCGGAGCGACACGAGATAGCCGGCAAAGCGTCATTGGCGGGCCATCATTGCTGCCTATCTATGGCGGGCGGGCGGGCAGTCGAGGAGGCGACGGATGAACGATAGCATCAACACCCTGGATGAACTCTTGAGCGATCCGATGGTCAAGCTGGTGATGGAGCGCGACCGCGTGCAACCGGCGGAACTTCGCACGCTGCTCGAAGAAAAGGTCCGCCGGGTAGACGATGATGCGCCGGTCAACGATCGCTTTGTACCGCCGGCCCACATGATGGCCACGACCTGCCACAAGCTGTGGCTGTGCAGCTAGGGTCTTCAAGCGGTCAGCCGGAATTTGCCGGCAAATAGCTGTAATGGCTGCGGAAATAGGCAAGCTTGAAGCCGAGGCGTGCATAGTTGCGATAGGCTGGCCCGTCGCGTTCGGCTCGCGGCGCCTCGATATCGGCCACGAACAGTTTTGCACCGGCCGCAAGTCCGTCGCGCACCATCGCTTCGCCGAGCATTGCATCGAGGTCGAAGCTCGGCGCCATGATGCCGGGCACCGGCGCGTCGATGCCGCTCCAGGCCATGCCGTCGGCGCCGATGAACATCGAGCGCACCGCTGCCACCGCGCCTTCCCGCCGCAGCATGTAATGATGCCAGCCGCGTCGACCGGCCAGCGCCAGCAACCACGGTGAGGTCGGCAACCGATATTGGCTGTCGATGAACCCAGCCCATTCCCTTGCCGTTGCCGGCGTCACCCGCTCGACCGAGACATCCTCCGTCGGGAAAAGCGGCTCAGCGGGCAATGGCGTGCCGTCGCGAAAGATGCGCTCCCAGCCGCCCTGACGCTGCAGGCCGCGCGCCTCGAGCCAGCAGCTGAGCGTCGCGGGCTCGGTGTGTGGGTTGGTGTAGAACCAGGGCCGCAGAATGCCGGCGTCGCGATAATGCGCCAGAAGCGCGTCGAGCCGGCTCTCGGTAGCAGCGCTATCGACACCGAAATTCTTGACACAGTTGAAATGGATGAACGGGATCTTCGTGCAGGTGGTCCAGACGAGATCGCCATCTTCGGCGATCGCCAGGCCTTGCCTTTCGGCAAAGTCTGCCGGGGCGGCACGATAAAGATCGAGCCAGGCATCGACCTCGGCGCTTTCGATGGCGCGGCTGAGATCGCGGGATATCTCGTTGATTCCGATGGCGGGCGAGTGTGGCTCCGGCGGGATTAAGGGCGGCAACTCTGACAGGGCGGCGGGCTGCATGTCTTCCTCCCAAGTATGGCCTTACACTGTAAGATTAGCGGAGATTAATCTCATGCCGTGAGTTGTCAAGCGGGATTGCGAGGCAGCGACGTGGCCGAACGTTGGAGGGCCGGCCGACGTCCCGATGCAAGCCCTAACAATTCGATTCAAACTTTGTTGGTAGTTTCTTGTTAGGAATCCAGCTTGGTTTGTCCGGCGGCGTTGTCCTGCCTTCGGTCTGTTGTGTTTTGCGTACAGGTCCAGATGCGGTTATCAGGCGTCGTCATCTTCTCGATCGCAGCGCTGTGCCTTGCCGGCTGCACGTCGACCTCCGGCGTCGATGCGCTGCAAGTGCCGTCCAGCGAGACCACCAGCTCGGTTGTGCGGCCACCCGCGCCGATCGCCTCTGCGGCGAAAGTCGATGCTGCGCCCGCTTTTGCGGAACAGGAGCAGGACGAACAGCCGGTCGCTATCGCGGAGCCCGACCAAAGCGTCGAGCCACCGGCCGAGGTGATCGCGCTGGTATCGCCGCCGAGGCGGCTGACACGCGCAGCGCCAGCAATGCTTGCCGGGCCGGTCACGCGCTATGGTTTTCGCGATGCCAAGCCGATCAATTTTGGCAAGGCATCCTCGCCCAGGCGCCTTGCCATCCACGGCGTCGACGTCTCGCGCTGGCAGGGCAATGTGAACTGGCAAAAGCTGCGCGCCCAGGGCGCCAACTTCGCCTATATCAAGGCGACTGACGGGGGCGACCATCTCGACCCGATGTTCACCAGGAACTGGCGCAATGCCGACGCCGCGGGCCTGAAGCGCGGCGCCTACCATTTCTTCTACTGGTGCCGCACCGCCGGCGAGCAAGCCGACTGGTTCATCCGCAACGTGCCGCGGGTCGAGGGTGCGCTGCCGCCGGTGATCGATGTCGAGTGGAACGGCGAATCCAGCTGCAAGCGGCGCCCGTCGCGCCAAAAAGTGCTGGAGAAGATGCAGGTGTTCATGGACAGGCTGGAACGCCATTACGGCCAGCGGCCGATCATCTACACCGCGCCTGATTTCTACCGCGATAATCTCAGGGGCGCCTTCCCCGATTACCCCTTCTGGCTACGCGCCGTGGCCGCGCACCCGTCAAAGGTCTATCCCGGCCGCAAATGGCTGTTCTGGCAATATTCCGGCTCCGGCCTGTCGCACGGGGTAAGAGGCCGCATCGACCTCAACGTGTTCCATGGCGACGAGAGGGCCTGGCGGGATTGGGTTGGCGGACGGCAGGACGTGGCCGACGCGGAGTGAGGCAGCTCTTCCCTTCTCCCCTTGTGGGAGAAGGTGGATTGGCGCGCAGCGCCAAGACGGTTGAGGGGTGTTGGACGAAGTGCGTCGGTGCCAAGCTGGAGCACCCCTCATCCGACCGAGCTTCGCTCGGCCACCTTCTCCCACAAGGGGAGAAGGGAGGGCGCCGCGCTATCCCCCCTTTGGTTGGTCTCGAACGTCGGCCCTTATCTGAGGATTCCTTGGAGGTCGTCCCCAGGATTGGATAACGTCGTCCCATGCCGCATCAGCCCGTTGCTCCGACCAAACGTCGTTTCGCCCGCTCGATGCGACGCGAGCCGATGGAAGCGGAAGGCCGCCTGTGGCATGAACTGCGCGGACGCAGGCTCGATGGCATCAAATTCCGGCGCCAGGTTCCGGTCGGCAAATTCATCGCCGATTTCATTTGCGCCGAGGCCAGACTGATTGTCGAGATCGATGGCAGCCAGCACGCGGATTCGCACCATGATGGAGAGCGAGACACCGAATTGAAGGCGAGGGGCTTTCGCGTGTTGCGCTTCTGGAACGACGACGTATTGCGGGATTTGAAACGCCGTCTGTGACACCATCATCGCTTATGTACGAGATGAAAGTTTGCAGCCGTGGCGGTAGCGCGGTCTTCCCTTCTCCCCCTGTGGGAGAAGTTGGATTGGCGCGCTGCGCCAAGACGGTTGAGGGGTGTTGGACGGAGTGCGTCGCTGCCAAGCTGGAACACCCCTCATCCGACCGAGCTTCGCTCGGCCACCTTCTCCCACAAGGGGAGAAGGGAGGGCGCCCCGCTATGCCTCGACATATTCCGCCAGGCTGACACCTTTGGGCACATCCAGTCCATCGGCGCGCAAGCCTTCGATGTGAAAGCGTATTGCGGCGCGAATTTCAGTTTCCACTTCGGGCACCGTGGCACCAGTCGCGATGCAGCCAGGCAGGTCCGGCACGTAAGCGGAAAAATTGTTTCCGGCTTTTTCGATCACCACCGCGTAGCGCATGTCATCACTCCTTTAAACCGGACTGCTTGAGGATACTGTTCAGGGTTCCTGGCGCAACCTCTTCAGACGGCTTGCCGGCCACGGTGACGCGGCCGGCTTTGATTTGATGCTTATATTGGCGATGGCTGCCCTTGGTTGCAACCAGGTACCAGCCGTCGGTCTCCAGCAGGCGAATAATCTCGCGGACCGTAAGCCGAGGTGGCATCAGCTCCTCAGCTACACCCGCTCGTCGCCCCACAAGTATCGCACTTCTCACACGTGCCGTTCCGCACCATCGTGAAATTGTGGCATTCCGAGCATTCGTTGCCGGTATAGCCCTGCATTAACGACTGCTGGCGCCGGTTGGCGGCAAGCGCTTTGGCCTCGGCTGCTTCTTTCGCGGCTTCGTCGGTGAACAGCTCCGTCGGGTCGGACGCTTCCGCGTAGACGATGTCCTCGACCAGTTCCCTGGCGCGCTCCTCGTAGTCGCGCTTGTAGGCGATGGCTTCGTCGCTGGCCGGCTTCAACGTCAGCACGTTGGAACCGGAGAAGGCGGTCGGGGCGGTACGGACTGGAGTTCCGGAACCCGAACCCGCAAAGCCTTTCGGCTCGGCACCCGACACCAGCTTGACCGGCGAGGCGCCGCGGGTCAGGCCCTTGGAGAAGGGCGTCGCCTTGCCTTCGTTGATGCCGCGCCCGAGCGCGGTTTTGTCGAAGTCCGACTGGTCGACATGGGCGAGGTCATGGCGGCCGAGATAGGAGACGGCCAGTTCGCGGAACACGTAATCGAGGATCGACGTGGCGTTCTTGATGGCGTCGTTGCCCTGCACCATGCCGGCCGGCTCGAATTTGGTGAAGGTGAAGGCCTCGACATATTCGTCGAGCGGCACGCCATATTGCAGGCCGAGCGAGATGGCGATGGCGAAGTTGTTCATCATCGCACGGAAGGCCGCACCTTCCTTGTGCATGTCGATGAAGATCTCGCCGATACGACCGTCATCGAACTCGCCGGTCCTGAGATAGACCTTGTGGCCGCCGACGACCGCTTTCTGGGTATAGCCCTTGCGGCGGTTCGGCAGTTTTTCGCGGTCGCGGTAGAGACGCTCGACGACGCGCTCGACGATCTTCTCGGTCACCTGCACGGCGCGCTGCGCGGCCGGTGCCGCGATCAGCTGCTCGACGGCTTCGTCCTCGTCCTCCTCGCCGTCGGCGAGTAGCGAGGCGTTGAGCGGCTGCGAGAGCTTCGAGCCGTCGCGATAGAGCGCGTTGGCCTTCAGCGCCAGCTTCCACGACAGCATGTAGGCACCTTTGGCGTCTTCCACCGTCGCGTCGTTCGGCATGTTGATGGTCTTGGAAATGGCGCCGGAGATGAAGGGCTGCGCCGCCGCCATCATCATAATGTGGCTGTTGATCGACAGCGAACGCTTGCCGATCTTGCCGCACGGGCTGGCGCAGTCGAACACCGGCAGGTGTTCGGCCTTCAGGAACGGTGCGCCTTCCAGCGTCATCGCCCCGCAGACATGGATATTGGCGGCCTCGATGTCCTTCTTCGAGAAACCCAGCGCCGGCAGCATCTCGAACGAGAAATCGTTGAGCTGCTCGTCGGTGAAGCCAAACGTCTCCTTCACCCAGTCGGCGCCCAGCGTCCACTGGTTGAAGACGAACTTGATGTCGAAGGCCGACTTCAGCGCGGCGTTGAGCGCCGCGATCTTGTCGTCGGTAAAACCTTTTGCCTTGAGCGAGCCGGGGTTGACGGCAGGCGCCTGGTTGAGATTGCCGTGGCCGACGGCATAGGCCTCGATCTCGGCGATCTGGCTCTCGGAATAGCCGAGCGTGCGCAGCGCTTCCGGAACGGCACGGTTGATGATCTTGAAGTAGCCGCCGCCCGCGAGCTTCTTGAACTTTACCAGCGCGAAGTCGGGCTCGATGCCGGTGGTGTCGCAATCCATCACCAGGCCGATGGTGCCGGTCGGTGCGATCACCGTTGCCTGTGCGTTGCGATAGCCATGCTCCTCGCCAAGCTCAATGGCGCGGTCCCAGGCGGCCTTGGCATGGTCGGCAAGCTCCTGCTGCTTGAGATCCGATGCGACCAGCGGCACCGGGTTGACGGCAAGCTTCTCGTAGCCGTCCCTTTCGCCATAGGCAGCGCGGCGGTGGTTGCGCATGACGCGCAGCATGTTCTGCGCATTGCGGTCATAATCGGGGAAGGCGCCGAGCTCGGCGGCCATTTCGGCCGAAGTGGCATAGGCGGTGCCGGTCATGATCGCGGTGAGCGCGGCGCAGATGGCGCGGCCCTCGTCGGAATCGTAGGGAATGCCCGAGGTCATCAGCAGGCCGCCAATATTGGCGTAGCCGAGGCCGAGCGTGCGGTACTCGTAGGAAAGCCTGGCGATCTCCTTCGACGGGAACTGCGCCATCATGACGGAGATTTCCAGCACCATGGTCCACAGCCGCACCGTGTGCTCGTAGGCTGATATGTCGATGGTGCCGTCGGCGTTGCGGTAGGGCAGAAGGTTGATCGAGGCCAGATTGCAGGCAGTGTCGTCGAGGAACATATATTCGGAGCACGGGTTGGACGCCCGGATCGCACCGGCCGAGGCGCAGGTGTGCCAGTCGTTCATCGTCGTGTTGAAGTGCAGGCCCGGATCGGCCGACGCCCAGGCGGCATAGCCGATCTTTTCCCAGAGATCGCGCGCCTTTAGTGTCTTCAGCACCTTGCCGTCCTTGCGGGCGGTGAGATGCCAGTCGCCGTCCTGCTCGACGGCGCGCAGGAAATCGTCCTTCAGCGACACCGAATTGTTGGAGTTCTGGCCGGAAACGGTGAGATAGGCGTCCGAATCCCAGTCGGTGTCGTAGGTCTTGAACGACATCGAGGTGTAGCCCTGCTTGGCGAACTGGATGACGCGGTAAATGTAGTTCTCCGGCACCGCGTCCTTCTTGGCCGCCTTGATCTCGCGCTTCAGCGCGGTGTTGACCGCCGGGTCGAAGCAATCGTCGCCATTGCCTTCGCAGTTGATGCAGGCCTTCATGATCGCTTCGAGGTGCTTCTTGACGATCTTCGAGCCGGTGACCAGCGAGGCTACCTTCTGCTCCTCATTGACCTTCCAGTCGATGAATTCCTCGATATCGGGATGGTCGGCGTCGACAATGACCATTTTCGCGGCGCGGCGCGTCGTGCCGCCCGATTTGATGGCGCCCGCCGCGCGGTCGCCGATCTTCAGGAAGCTCATCAGGCCGGACGAGCGGCCGCCGCCGGACAGCTTTTCGCCTTCGCCGCGCAGCATCGAGAAGTTGGAGCCGGTGCCGGAGCCGTATTTGAACAGCCGCGCCTCACGCACCCACAAATCCATGATGCCGCCCTCATTGACGAGGTCGTCCTGCACGCCCTGGATAAAGCAGGCATGCGGCTGCGGATGCTCGTAGGAAGACTTCGACTTGGTCAGCTTGCCGGTGAACGGGTCGACATAGAAATGGCCCTGGCTCGGGCCGTCGATGCCATAGGCCCAGTGCAGGCCGGTGTTGAACCATTGCGGCGAGTTCGGCGCGACGCGCTGGGTGGCCAGCATATAGGCGAGCTCGTCGCGGAAGGCGCGCGCGTCATCCTCCGACTTGAAGTAGCCGCCCTTCCAGCCCCAATAGGTCCAGGTGCCGGCAAGCCGGTCGAAGACCTGGCGGGCATCGGTCTCGGAACCGTAGCGCTCGGCTTCCGGCAGCTTGGCCAGTTCCGCCTCGTCGGCGACGGAGCGCCACAGGAACGAGGGGACTTGCGTTTCTTCGACCTTCTTCAACCGTGCGGGCACGCCCGCCTTGCGGAAATATTTCTGCGCCAGGATATCGGCGGCAACCTGGGAGAACTGAGCCGGCACATCGATGTTGTCCAAGCGGAACACCACCGAGCCATCCGGATTCTTGATCTCGGAAAGCGCCTTGCGGAATTCGATCTCCGCGTAGGCAGATTGTCCTGGCTTGGTGAAACGACGCTCGATGCGCATTGGTCCGGTCCCTTTTGTCTACATATAGCGCTTTTCCCAGAGGATTTCTGCCCTCTTGACGAAACGCGCATGTCCGCCGTCTGCCGGCGTTCGAAAACCGCCGGCTCTCATCTTCACAGTCTCCGCCGCCCTGCCGGTCGAACCTCTTGCGAGGTCGCTGTCCAACGCGCTGACGGACCCTGTGGGTCCCTCAAAAACTGAAAACTTTTTGCAACACCCTCAATCGAGGGAAATTCACATTATCTAGCGTCGAACCTACCTGCAAACACTAAATATAGTATTAACAGACAATTTATTCAAGTCCGACAATCCTCCCTTTCGCCCCAAAAAGGCTTCGAAATTCCACGCCTCCGCCGGCCTCGTGAACAGGCAGGAATGCGGGTAAAACGCACATATTCCGGGAAAAAGACCGGGCTCGAAACTTTTCCGGTCGCGCTCTCAACAGGAGCGCATGGCCTATAAAAGGCGACTCGTTTTGCGGCGTCAAGGATTCGTTTGCGTAGCTTTTATGACCCCAACATCTTGTGTGTCACATATGTGGATAACGGGGATAGAAGCGGAGCGCAACGGAGGAGGTTCGGCTCTGCGTGGAGGCGCTTCGGCCGCCGCCTTCGCGGCACCTGACCGCGGCTATGCGCGACTCGGGCTCAGGAGAACCGGTGCGGATCCGTGCAGAAATGGGCGATGACCTGGGAGAGGTCAGGTTCGTTGACCATACGCACTGCCTCGGCGGCCCTGACCCATTTGCGGGTGCGTGCCCGCTTTTCCTTCCACCGATCGGCGACCTTGTCGACCTGCAGCGGGAACACCAGGACCTCGCATGGCACTTCCTCGCCGGTAGCCAGCACCTTGGCATAGAAATAGCGGCCGGCCTCGTGATGCGAGATCGTGCCGCTCAGGCCGGCCTCCTCGCCGGCTTCGCGTGCCGCTGCTTCGCAAAGCGGCTCCTTTGCTTCCGGCCAGCCCTTGGGAAGCACCCAGCGGCCGGTATCGCGGCTGGTGATCAACATGACCTCCACGCCGTCCTCGCTATCGCGCCAAGGCAGCGCTGCAACCTGCAGGCGACTCGGCACCGCGCCGAAGAGTCGCTGGACCCTTTCGGCCAGATGGTTGTGCGTCGTTGGCCTCGTCAACATCGGAGAAGCTTGCCCCAGCTTCCAGAATCATTTGCCGTCTCATGAATCTTACGGCTAATTATAAGCAATAAAAGTAAAAAATGTTTCATGGACCAGCGAGATTCTGCCGATTTGCGCCGGTCTCGCCCAAATGGGGCGGCCGCGCGAGCATCAAGCCGGCATTTCTCGGCTGCGGATGGTGCCTTGGGCGGGCTGGTTGCAATGAGCGGCGGTGCCGCGAATCAGCCGGCGTGGTCGTCGGCGATCGGCTTCTGGTAGGTGAAGCCCATGTCCCAGGGAAAATAGATCCAGGTGTCCTGGCTGACCTCGGTGATGAAGGTGTCGACCATCGGCCTGCCTTTCGGCTTGGCGTAGACGGTGGCGAAGTGCGCCTTGGGCATCATCGCGCGCACGATGCCTGCCGTCTTGCCGGTGTCGGTAAGGTCGTCGATGATCAGCACGCCGGCCCCGTCATCCACGAGCAGCGCCGGCGTGACCTCCTTCAGCACCTGCAACTGCCCCTGGCTGGTGTAGTCGTGGTAGGAGGCGACGCAGACCGTCTCGATGATGCGGATGCCGAGCTCGCGCGAAATGATGGCGGCCGGAACCAGGCCGCCGCGCGTGATGCAGACGATCGCCTTCCATTGCCCCTTGTTGGCGCCGGCAAGCCGCCAGGCGAGCGCGCGCGCGTCGCGGTGGAACTGGTCCCAGGAGACCGGGAAGGCTTTTTCGGGCAGGGACATCTCTCGCGCACTCCGCAAGCGCGCATTGCGCGCTAGAACATGGTGGAATGCGCGCGGAATTAACTGGAAAGGCTTGGCCTTGGCAAGGGCGCGGCAAAGCGATTGTCCTGCCAGCGATCCCTGTGGACCTAGAGCCTGTTCCATCCCGACATAATCGGGATGGGGCTCTATTCTTTTTTCTTGAGCATGATCTTTCCGAAAACCGGATTCCACTTTTCGGGATCATGCTCTAACGCGACAGGAAGGCCGCCACCGGCGCGGTGCGCAGCACCGTTCGCGTCACCCCGCCGAACAGCAGCTGGCGCAGCCAGGAATGGCTGTAGGCGCCGAGCACAAGCAAGTCCGCACCCGATTCGGCGACCCTGGTCTGGATGATGTCGTCGACTGAGGCGCCTCCGGACCTCAGCACCGAGACGCTGACGGTCGCGCCGTGCCTGGACAACGAGGCGGCGATCTCGGCGCCGGCCGTTTCCGGCGCCTCTTCGAGCGTGTCCGGCGGGTCGATGACGACAATGTCCGTCTTCTCGGCCTCGATGATGAAGGGCAGGGCATCGAAGGCCGCGCGCGCGGCTTCCTTGCTGCCGTTCCAGGCGAGCAGCACGTGCTTGAAGCTGGTGACCAGCGGACCCGAATGCGGCACCACCAGCACCGGCCGGCCGGCATCGTAGACCAGCGTGTCGACGTCGGCGCTCGGATCGCCGCTCGATTCGCGCTGCGCGGCGATGATCAGGTCCGCGGTGCGAACGGTCGAGATGCCGGTCAGCGCGCTGTCGCCGGAAAAACTCTCGAGGCTGCGCCATTCGAAGGAGAGGCCGGAATTCTCGACGCGCCTGAGAAAGGCCGCCTGCAATTTCTCGGCGCGCTCCCGGTTCATGTCGGCGGAAACCTGCAGGAACTCGGTGTCCGGAAAGCCGGTGGCCGAGGTGTAGGGCACGGGCAGCGCCTCGGCATGAATGCCGATCAGATGACTCTGGAACCGGCTGGCCAGTGGAATCGCGCAGTCGAGGACGCGCTCGGCGTCCGGTTCATTCTGCAATATGGCGACGATGGTCTTGAATCGCATGGCAGTCCCTCATTTCTTACGGCGATCCTACCCGTGACAAACGTCACTGCGCGATGCTTGGTTCCGACACACCGGCCGATCAGCCCACCCTGCTTGCCTTGGTCAAACCCGCCACCATAGCCTGGACGTCGATCCGTGCGGCATCCAGCGCCTGCTGGCTGCGGGCGCGTACCACGAGTTCGGTCCAGAATTTGCCGTCGCCATATTTAGGATAGGAGCCGATGATCGTGTCCGGATGCGCCTTCTGGATGTCACCCAGCGGTCCGCCGATCAGGCCTTCGCCGAACGGACATTCCACGGTGGCCGACAGCATTTTGGTGCCGGCCCGCAACGTCGGCACGACATTGTCGAGCATCGCCTGGAAAATCGCCGGCACGCCGGCCATGACATGGACGTTGCCGATGCGAAAGCCCGGCGCAACCGACACCGGATTGTCGATGTGATCGGCCCCACGCGGCATCCGCGCCATGCGCTTGCGCGCTTCGGTGTATTCGATGCCGCGGGCGGCGTAGCTTGCTTCTAGCAGGGCGTAGGCTTTGGCGTCGTATTCGCACGGCACACCAAAGGCCTTGGCGATGGAATCGGCAGTGATGTCGTCATGCGTCGGGCCGATGCCGCCGGTGGTGAAAACATAGGTGTAGCGGGCGCGCAGCGCATTCACCGCAGCGACGATTTCGTCTTCCTCGTCCGGAACGATGCGCACTTCCTTCAGGTCGATGCCGATCGCCGTCATGATGTCGGCGAGGTGGCCGATGTTCTTGTCCTTGGTGCGGCCGGACAGAATCTCGTCGCCGATGACGAGCATGGCGGCGGTGACGATTTCGGTCATGGCGGGCTCCGGCAAACGGGTCGCCTGAGATAGCGCGGCGGACCGCCGGCGGCAATGCCGCCAAACGACGGATCCACCTGTGCCACCTCTCTTGCGGTGGAACCTGCGGCGGGTGATGCTGCGCGCTGGTTCGGGCGCTGAGTGAAAAATGCCGGTATTAATTCTGCTATTGCTGCTCGGCGCGCTATTTCTGCTGGTGCTGGTCGTGGCAGCCTATCCGCTGCTGGCGACGCGGCGGATTGCGGCGAAAGCCGAAAGGCTGGTGCCGGCCAGCGGCAAATTCTTGAGATCGACGGCAACCGCATCCATTATGTCGAGACGGGCGAGGGGCGGCCGATCGTCTTCCTGCACGGCCTCGGCGCGCAGCTTCATCATTTCCGCCACACGCTGTTCGGACGTTTCGGCCTGAACTATCGGCTGATCGCGCTCGACCGCCCGGGCTCCGGCTATTCGGTGCGGGCCAGGGGCGCCAGCGGGCGGCTGCCCGAGCAGGCCGAAATCGTGCGGCGCCTCATCGAAATGCTGGGACTGGAAAAGCCGCTGATCGTCGGCCATTCACTGGGTGGCGCCATCGCGCTGACGCTGGCTGTCGAGCATCCCGAGGCGATTTCCGGCATCGCCTTGCTGGCGCCGCTGACCCATATGGAGCCGGACGCGCGCGAGAAGTTCGGCCCGCTATACATTAAGTCGCCGTTGCGGCGCCGAATCATGGCTCATACGGTGGCGATCCCGGCGGCTCTCAAATATGCAGAACGCACGCTGGCCTTCATCTTCGCGCCGGAGACGGCGCCGGCCGACTATATGGTCGAGGGCGGCGGCTGGTGCGGGCTGAGGCCCAGCCATTTCTACGCGACATCGACCGATGTCGTGGCCATCGAGCACGACCTTGGCCGCATCGAGCAACGCTATGGTGAGATCACCATGCCGGCCGGCATTCTGTTTGGTGCTTCCGATCTCGTGCTGGGCATCGATATCCATGGCTGGCCGGTGGTGGAAAAGATCAGGGGGCTCGATTTCGAGGCTGTCGAGGGGCTTGGCCACATGCCGCAATTCGTCGAGCCGGAACGGGTCGTCGCTTTCATCGAACGCATTGCCGACCGCGCATTTGCGCCGAAGTCCGACACCAGCAGCTGACACGCTCCCGGAACCTCACGCATTCCTCACGCAAAGGTGTCCAAGCCTGCCCACCTTAACAATTTTTAATGCAACCTCGGGCCGAGCCACAGGTTGTAGACCCGTCGCAGAAAGGCGACGACATCTGAAACCTCCCCCGAAACGGAGAAGACTTTATGATTACGAAAATTCTTGCTGCCTCGGTGTTCGCACTCGGCATCGCCAGTTCGGCGATGGCCCAATCGTCGGACACATACTCCTCCCAGACCCGTCATCGCCCGATCTACGAAAACGAGCAGCCGGTCGATCGGAACACCACCGGCAGCATCTATGGCGGGAACTCGGGTCCGGGCACTCAGGTCATTCCAAGCCCGCTCGGTCCTTGCGCATCGCACACGCCTGGCCCCGACGCCAACGCCAACACCAATGTCAACGATCAATACTGCGGCAAGTAATCGGCCGCGGTCTCGGCCGGCAGGGTGCCCGCCCCCGGGCATCCCGGCCGCCTGGAATACCTCAACCTAATCACGATGTCGGCTATTCCTTCACGGCTCCGGTCATCGAGGAAACATAGTGTTCGACAAAGAACGAATAGAGCACCACCACCGGCAGTGAACCGATTAGCGCTCCCGCCATCAGCGCCCCCCATTCATAGACATCCGAGCGCACCAGCTCGGTGAGCACGCCGACCGGCACAGTCTTGTTTTCGGACGACTGGATGAAGGTCAAGGCGTAGATGAACTCGTTCCATGACAGGGTGAATGCAAAAATGCCGGCGGAAATCAGGCCCGGCACCGACAGCGGCAGCACGATCTTGGTGAGGATCTGCCAGCGGCTTGCCCCGTCGATCAGCGCGCATTCTTCCAGCTCGAACGGGATCGAGCGGAAGTACCCCATCAACAGCCATGTGCAGAACGGGATCAGGAAGGTCGGATAGGTGAGGATGAGCGCGAAGGGCGTGTCGTAAAGCCCAAGGTTGAACACCATCACCGACAGCGGAATGAACAGGATCGAGGGCGGCACGAGATAGGCAAGGAAGACCGCGAGGCCGACCTGCCGCGCCCCGGAAAACCTCAAGCGCTCGATCGCATAGGCAGCGAACACCGCAGCCAGCAGCGACAGGAAAGTGGCGGCGGTCGAGATGATGATCGTGTTGAGCAGCCAGCCCGGATAGGACGTCTCGAAGAGAAGATAACGGATATGCTCGAGCGTCGGATGCACCACCCAGAACGGATTGAAATTGGCGTAGTCGGTCATCTCGAGATTGGGCTTAACCGCCGTGATCGTCATCCAGTAAAATGGAAACAACAGCACGATGACGAATACCAGCAGCGGCAGATAGACCGTCACCACGCGGCGCGGCACGCTCTGCAGGTAGTCCATGCCGCCTTCGTCGAGTTCCGGGCGTTTGCTCGTTTCGATCGCGGTCATATCAATCTCCGCCGCCCTGCTGCCATTTGCGGCGTTGCAGGCCGAAATAGCTGAACAGGATTGCTGCCAACAGGAACGGGATCATGGCCACTGCGATCGCGGCGCCTTCGCCAAGCTGGCCTCCGGAAATGCCGCGCTGGAACGACAGCGTCGCCATCAGATGGGTGGCATTCACCGGCCCGCCGCGTGTCAGCACATAGATCAGCTGGAAATCGGTGAAGGTGAACAGCACCGAAAACGTCATGGTTATGGCGATGATCGGCGTCAGCAGCGGCAGCGTCACATAGCGGAACAATTGCCAGCGGCTGGCGCCGTCGAGCGTGGCGGCCTCGTAGAGCGACTGCGGAATCGTCTGCAGGCCGGCAAGCAGCGTGATGGCGACGAAAGGAATGCCGCGCCAGACATTGGCGGCGATGACCGAAGCCCGCGCATTCTCCGGATCGCCGAGGAAATTGATGCGATGGTCGATCAGGCCCATTTCCATAAGCGCCCAGGACAGGATGGAGAACTGCGAATCGTAGATCCACCAGAAGGCGATGGCCGACAGCACCGTCGGCACCACCCATGGCAGCAGGACGATCGCGCGGAAGAACGACTTGAAGGGCAGGTTCTGGTTGAGGATAAGCGCCAGCCAGAGGCCGAGCGCGAATTTCAGGATCGAGGCGCTGATCGTGTAGAGCAAGGTGTTGAAGACGGAGAGCCAGAAGACGGCGTCATCCCATAGATATTCATAGTTCTCGAAGCCGATGAAGATGCCGGGGCGGCCGATGCGGGCATCGGTGAAGCCGAGCCAGACGCCGAGCCCGAGCGGATAAGTCAGGAAAACCAGCAGCAACGCCGCCGCCGGCAGCATGAAGCCGAAGCCAAGCGCGTTATGACTTTCAGACACAAACGTCAGAATGCGCGACAGCGTCGACCGACGTGGCTGAGCGGCAGCGGAGGTCACGGCCATGGGTCGGCTCCTCTAAGGTCTCATTGATCGGCCGGGCGGCCGTGCACGATTGCCGAACCGGGCAGCGCGGTCGCGGCTGCCCGGTTGAGCTCGGCTCAAACGCGATAGTAGCGGTTTGCGCGCTTTTCGGCCTCATCCATCGCCTCTTGCGGCGTTGCCTGGCCGGTCACCGCCTTGGCGAACATGTCGACCAGCACATAATCGGCCATGGTCGCCGCCGAGGCGTAGCCGAGCGGCCCGGCATAGCCGTTGGGCCGCAGCGTCGC
Organism: Mesorhizobium sp. M0060; assembly: GCF_040323155.1. Classification (NCBI taxonomy): domain Bacteria; kingdom Pseudomonadati; phylum Pseudomonadota; class Alphaproteobacteria; order Hyphomicrobiales; family Phyllobacteriaceae; genus Mesorhizobium; species Mesorhizobium sp. M0060. The sequence continues at coordinate 79,825 of NZ_JAMYUP010000015.1, read as the reverse complement.
CGAGGCCTTGGCGTAGGCGGCATTGTTCGGATCGGCCGTCCACACCGGGTTGTTGTCGAAGGCCTTGAGCGTCTGGCAGCAATAGCCCGCCGAGGACGTGATCCACTGCGACATTTGCGGATCCTCGAACATGAACTGCAGGTAGGCCTTGGCCGCGTTGGGGTAGGGCGTGTAGTCGAAGATGACGGCCGTGGTCACCTGGAACAGCTCGACGGATTTTCCGACCGGACCGATAGGCAGGTTGGTGGTGCGGATGTCCTTGGCTATCTCAGTGAGCTTCGGATCCTTGTCCTTGTTGATCTTGGCGGTGTTGTAGGCGGAAATGCCGTTGGCGATGACGCTCAATTGCCCGGCCAGGAAGGCGCGGTTGTTGTTGACGTCGAGCCAGCTTTCGGTGCCCGGAATGAAAGTCTTGTAGAGTTGCTGCGCGTATTCGATCGCCTTGAGCGTCTCGGGGCTGTTGATCGTCACCTTGCCGCTCTCGTCGACCATCTGGCCGCCATGGCTCCACAGCAGCCAGTGGGCGTAGTTGTTGCCGTCGCCGACGCCGTGGCCATGCGTGAAGCCCGCCGGGTGCCCCTTCGCCTGCAACGCCTTGCAAAGCTCGAGCAAGCCTGCCGTGTCCTTCGGAAATTCGGAGAAGCCGGCCTCTTTCACCCAGCTTTCACGATAGACTATGGCATTGCCGATGGTGGCCAGCGGCAGGCCGATGAATTTGCCCTCGCGTGTCGCATATTGGTGCGGTCCGTCGTGCCAGCCGCCGTATTTCGAGCCGAGATATTCGCCCAGCTCCGTCACGTCGTGCAGCTTGTCGGGATATTGATGCGGGTCGTCGAACCAGACCAACATCAGGTCCGGGCCGGAGCCGACATTGGCGGCGACCGCCGCCTTGGGGCGAATGTCCTCCCAGCTTTCCTTGTCGACGCGAACCTCGACGCCGGTCGCTTCGGTGAAGCGCTTGGTGTTGGCCAGCCATTGATCCTCGTCGCCCTGCACGAAAGGTGACCAGCGCAGCAGCCTGAGTTTGGCGCCGTCCTCGGGCTTGTATTTCAATCCATCCTGGGCAAAGGCCGGAGAGCCGATGAGCCGGCTTCCCAAGGCTCCCGCCGCAGCGCCGGCGGTGGTGCGGATCACGTCGCGTCTGGTGAATTTCATGCTCGCTTCCTCCTGCTTATTGTCCCTGCCGTGCAGTCCTACTGCTCGATGAGTGTTTCGAATCGCTGTCCGGTTTCGCCGTGAAAGAGATGGATGAGGCCAGGCTCGGCCGTAAGCCGGATGGTTTCGCCCGGCGTGAAGGAATGGCGTTCCCGGAAATTTGCGACGATCTCTTCGCCGCCGGCGGTGCGGCCGATGAGCTGCACTTCGGACCCTGTCGGCTCGACCACCGCGACGGTGACCGGAATGCCCTGATGGTCGGACAGCCGTAAATGCTCGGGCCGTATTCCCAGCACTACCGGCTCACCATTGCCGATGGAAAGTGCTGAGGCCAACGGGACTGAAATCCCTCCGGCGCCGCGAAAAAACGGCGAACCGTCGGTTGCGATCTCGCCCCTGAGCATATTCATGGCCGGCGAGCCGATGAAACTGGCGACAAAGAGGTTGTTCGGCCGGTCGTAGAGTTCGAGCGGCGGCCCGATCTGCTCGACGATGCCGTCATGCATGACGACGATCTTGTCGGCCATGGTCATCGCCTCGATCTGGTCGTGGGTGACGTACACCGTCGTCGTCTTCAGGCGCTGGTGCAGCTCCTTGATCTCGGCGCGCATCTGCACCCTGAGCTTGGCGTCGAGGTTGGACAACGGCTCGTCGAACAGGAAGACCTGCGGGTCGCGCACGATCGCCCGGCCCATGGCGACGCGCTGGCGCTGGCCGCCGGAAAGCTGGCGCGGATAGCGCGACAGCAGCGGCACCAGCCCGAGAATTTCGGCTGCGCGCTGCACGCCGGCATCGCTCTCTGTCTTGGAAACACCCTTGAGCATCAGCGAGAACGCCATGGTCTCGGCGACCGTCATATGCGGGTAGAGTGCATAGTTCTGGAAGACCATGGCGACGTCGCGTTCTTTTGGCGCAACGTTGTTGACGACACGTTTCCCAATCGCGATCTGGCCACGCGAGATCTTTTCCAGGCCGGCGATCATCCTGAGCAGGGTCGACTTTCCGCAACCCGAAGGCCCGACCAGCGTGACGAACTCGCCGTCGTCTATATCGACGCTGACCCCGTGCAGGACCTCGACGGTCCCAAATGATTTGTAGACATCGCCGATCGCGACAGACGCCATCGATTTCCTCCCGACTGATTCCTGCGACGACTTCGAAGGAAACCGCTTCCTGTCTGGACCGCGACCAAGCTCCTCCCTGGTCACGCGCGACGTAAAACGGTAGCGCTACCAAACCGGCCTGTAAAGCGACCCAAGTCTAATTGAAGACCTCGTCCTAATCCGAAACCTCGGTTTGCGGCCTGTCACGGCCATCGGCGAGCTCGTCGTGCCATTTGCCGTCGGCGTCCTCGTACTGGATGCCGTCGGTATTGCCGGCGACCTGCTGTTCGGCCGAAGCGATCTCGGCGGCGCGCAACGCGTCCTGATGGGTGGGGAACGTTTCGGAGAATGTCGAGCCGACCTTGTAGGCCCAGCCTCCGTCATGCTCGACGATCTTGTAGGTCAGTTTCGCCATGAAACCCTCCGGTTGAAAGCCCGTTGCCTCAATGCAGCCTATCGTCGGCCAGTCTGTCGTCTGGCAGCCTGTCGTCTGCGACCAGCACGTCCGATTCCCTGGCGGCTTCGATCAATGCCCGGCGCGCATCCGCCGTCGAACGATAACCTTCCAGCACTTTTAGGCAAGTGTCGAGGGCATCACGATGACGCGGCCCGCGATTGAGTGGCCAGACCGTCATCAGGCACTCCGCCGCCTCCTGGGCGCTGCGGATATGGCGATATTTGCCGACATGGCCGAGCTCGACCACGACAGGCTTTTCAAATGGCTTGCTGTCCATCATCGCCGCCAACGCGGAACGGCCGATTTGGTTGCAGCTATTTTAGCTCAGGCGAAAATAGCTCAATAGTCGCAATCGTTGCGCAGCCAGCGTGCGTTCGCCCAGCCGGTGCGGCCGCCGAAATCGACCTGGTACCAGTTTCCGCGGCGGTCGAAGATCTCGGTTTGGTCGCCGTTGAACAATTGCCCGATCATGCGCGACGACGAGTTCGGTCGCGCCCGAACGGCGAGAAAGCCGCTTCCCGTTGCCAGACTGTAGTGCCTGGAAAGACCGTGCACCGTACCTTCGCAATATTGCGCCCCGGCCGGCGTCGATGCGGCGAACGACAGCCCGGCCAAAACCGCGGCTACGACCGCAATGGAAGTCCCCCTGAACGACATGTCTCTGCTCCCCCGACCCGCCGCGCTCAGCCGCAGCCCTGGCCACTCTACACCGGCAGAGGATTAAAGCGAAGCTATGGTGCCCTATCCAGTGAGACGAACCCGCCGCCGTCGGTTCGCCGCCTTCATCCAGTGCTGCCCCGCATCCAATGCTGCATCGTCGTCACCGAGCGGGCAAGCTGCGGCGCCGGATGGATCTTCTCGCCGAAGGCGGCCGCGGCGCGCCAGCCCCAGCGCGGATCGGCAAGGAAGGCGCGCGCCAGCGCCACCATGTCGGCGCGCCCATCGGCGACGATCGCCTCGGCCTGTTTCGGATCGTCGATCAGGCCGACCGCCCGCGTCGCGATGCCGGTGGCCTTGCGCATCGCTTCGGCCAGATGCACCTGGTAGCCTGGGCCGGTCGGCAGCTTCTGCAACGGCGAGTTGCCGCCGCTCGAGCAGCAGAGATAGGCGACGCCGACCTCCTTCAGCGCTTTTGCCACTTCGATCGCATCCTCGACCTCGAAGCCGCCATCGACCCATTCCTTGATCGACAGACGCGCCCCCAGCATCAGCCTGGGCACCGCCTGCTTCACCGCCTTGGCGATCTCGACGGCGAAACGCATGCGGTTTTCCAGCGAGCCGCCCCACCGGTCGGTGCGCCGGTTGGAAAGCGGCGACAGGAACTGGAAGATCAGATAGCCATGCGCGGCATGCAGCTCGATGAAGTCGAAGCCGGCACGCTCGGCCCGCCGCGCCGCTTCGGCGAAGCGTTCGATGATTTGCAGGATCTCGTCATCCTCCAGCGCCCGCGGCACTTGCCAGCCGGTGTCGTAGGCGATCGCCGAGGCCGACACGATCGGCCACGGATCCTGATCGGCGTGCAGCGGGCCGCCGCCCTCCCAAGGTTTGCGGTTGGAGGCCTTGCGGCCGGCATGGGCAAGCTGCGTACCGAATTTCGTGCCCGGCGCGGCGACGCGCTTGGCTGCATCCAGCGTGCGTCGCGCCGCCGCCTCGTTGTCCTCGGAATAGAGGCCGAGACAGCCATGCGAAATGCGGCCGCGCCGTTCGACGTCGGTCATCTCGACAGTGACCATGCCGGCGCCGGACATCGCCAGGTTCATCCAGTGATAGAGGTGCCAGTCGCTGGCCGAGCCGTCCTCGGCCGAATACTGGCACATCGGCGCGACGGCGATGCGGTTGGGGAAGGTGAGGCCGTCGAGGGTGATCGGCTGGAAAAGAGATGAGGTCATAAAAAACTCCGGAAAGGGTTGCCGCTATTTAGGCAGCCACTTGCAGATGCGCCAGACACGAGAGGGTGAACCGGCGCACTAGACCAATGGCTGGCCGGATTGCGTGAACCACCGTTCGCGGCTACGCCTTGCCGCGGCATCAGGGAGTCCACCATGGAAGATCGCATTCGCATCCGTTCGGAGGAAGTGCTTTCCGACGAATGGGCGGTTTTGAAAAAGACCGTCTTCGACTATCGCCGGCGCGACGGAAAATGGGAAACGCATACCCGTCAGACCTACGATCGCGGCGACGGCGCGGTGATCCTGCCTTTCGATCCCCAGCGCTCGACGGTGCTTCTGGTGCGGCAGTTCCGCTATCCGGCCTATGTCACCGGCCACGGCGAGCCACTGATCGAGGCCTGCGCCGGCCTGCTCGACGAAGACGATCCCGAAACCTGCATCCGCAAGGAGGCCGAGGAAGAACTCGGCTACCGGTTGAAGGACGTGCAGCGGCTGTTTTCGCCCTATATGAGCCCCGGCAGCGTGACCGAGCGGCTCTGGTTCTTCGTCGCCCGCTATTCGCCCGCCGACCGCGTTTCCGACGGCGGCGGCGCGCATGACGAAGGCGAGGACATCGAGGTTCTCGAAATGCCGCTCGACGAGGCGCTGGCCGGCATCCACAACGGCAGCATCATCGACGCCAAGACCATCATCCTGATCCAGCACCTGAAGCTGAACCCGATCGGGGGGTGAGGGTGGTGGAGTTGGGTTGAGCGTCCTGGGCTCCGAGAGGCGAAGGATATCAAACGAGACCAATCTGGTGCGGACGACGGGAATCGAACCCGTACGATCAGAGATCGAGGGATTTTAAGTCCCTTGCGTCTACCAATTCCGCCACGTCCGCAGGCCAGTCCTTTTCAGATGCCGGGCAGGGGCCGTCAAGCCGTCTTCTGCCGCCGCCGGTTCGCGGTCGAGAAAATCGGCCGGCGGATTGTTGTGCTCTGAACCGTCGCAGCGGCACTGGGCGCCGATGACGAAAATCGGCCGAAACAAAAAACCCGCCTCGGCGGCGGGTCGTCGGCGCGAATCAGCACCATACTGAAATTAGTAGCATAGCTGCCGGCACAAAGCAAGAACAAAATACCGAACGCAATCGTGTCAGGTTGGCGCTGCCCCTCCCTACCCTCTCCCCGTGAAGGACGGGGAGAGGGGGACGCCGACGTTTGCGGCCGTTCTTTCTCCCCGTCACTATACGGGGAGAAGGTCCCGGCAGGAGGTTGAGGGGCAGCGCCAACGTCGATGATTGATCGCCTCCACCGCGCCGGTCTTGCGCTTCCTCACTGGTCAAAATCCTCGCGGCTTGGCACAGTCGGGCAAATTGGAGCCTGTTCATGCCGAAGACCGCCAATGCGACGAAACCAAAACCCTGGGCCGAGATGGCGACGCATCTGGTCGACGTCGCCATGGGCCGCAAACCCGCCGATCTCGTCATCCGCAACGGGCGTTGGGTCAACGTTCATTCGGGCGAGATCATCGCCGGCACCGACATCGCCATTGCCGGCGGCCGCTTCGCCTATTGCGGGCCGAATGCCGGCCATGCCATCGGCCAGGGCACCAAGGTGGTTGATGCCGGCGGCCGTTACCTGGTGCCGGGCCTTTGCGACGCGCATATGCATGTCGAGAGCGGCATGGTGACGGTGACGGAATTCTGCCGCGCGGTGATCCCGCATGGCACCACCTCGATGTTCATCGATCCGCATGAGATCGCCAATGTGCTCGGCCTGCCGGGTGTCCGGCTGATGCATGACGAGGCCGTCGCCATGCCGGTCAACGTGCATGTGCAGATGCCGTCCTGCGTGCCGTCAGCACCGGGGCTGGAGCATGCCGGCGCCGAACTGACGGTCGCCGACGTCGCCGAGGCAATGACCTGGGAAAACATCATCGGGCTCGGCGAGGTGATGAATTTTCCGGGCGTCGCCGCCAATGATCCGGTGATGTCGGGCGAGATCGCCGCGACGGTGAGGGCCGGCAAGACCGTCGGCGGGCATTATGCCTCGCGCGATCTCGGCCTGCCGTTCCACGGCTATGTCGCAGGCGGCCCCGAGGACGATCACGAAGGCACGCGCGCCGAGGATGCCATCGCCCGCGTCCGCCAGGGCATGAAGGCAATGCTGCGGCTGGGCTCGGCCTGGTATGACGTCGCCTCGCAGATCAAGGCGGTGACGGAGAGCGGGCTCGACCCGCGCAACTTCATCCTGTGCACCGACGATAGCCATTCCGGCACGCTGGTGCACGAAGGCCATATGGACCGGGTCGTCCGCCATGCCATCAGCCAGGGCTTGAAGCCGGTGACGGCGATCCAGATGGCGACGCTCAACACCGCCCAGCATTTCCGGCTGGAGCGCGAGATCGGCTCGATCGCGCCGGGACGGCTCGCCGATCTGCTGATCGTCTCCGACCTGGCCGAAATGACCATCGACGAAGTCTATGCCCGCGGCGTCAGGCTGGCCAAGGGCGGCAAGCTCGAAATCGACATTCCGGCCTATGACTATCCGCGGACGGCGAAGAACACCGTCAAGCTCGGCAAGAAGCTCAAACCTGCGGATTTCGATATCGCGGCACCCAAGGGCGCCAACGAGGTGCGGGTACGCGTCATCGGCGTCATCGAGAACCAGGCCCCGACGCGGGCGCTGGAGGCCGATCTTGCGGTCGAGGACGGGCTGGTCGCCATGGACCGCCGCAACGATGTCTGCCAGATCGCGCTGGTCGAGCGCCACAAGGGCACGGGCGGCGTCACCAACGCCTTCGTCTCCGGCTTCGGCTATATCGGCGACTGCGCCATGGCGTCGAGCGTGGCCCACGATGCCCACCACATCATCGTCGTCGGCACCAACAAGCAGGACATGGCTCTGGCTGTGAACCGGCTGGGCGAGGTCGGCGGCGGCGTCGTCCTGTTCTCCAAGGGCAAGGAACTGGCGCTGGTCGAAATGCCGATCGCCGGGCTGATGTCAAACGAGCGGGCGGAAATCGTCGCCGCCAAGGCGGACCAACTCAGCGACGCCATGCGCCAGATGGGCTGCTCGCTGAACAACGCCTATATGCAGCACTCGCTGCTGGCGCTGGTCGTCATCCCCGAGCTCAGGATTTCCGACGTCGGCCTGATCGACGTGACGACGTTCCGGAAGGTTGATTTGTTCGTCTGAACGCGGCCGGGGCGCTCGCTCACCCACCGGTGGCGATGGTCAGCACCTTGAACGGCGTGGTGATGACGATCTCGGCAACCGAGCCGACGGCCTTCCCGAGGCCCTGGCCGAGATTGTCGAGCTGGGCCGGCGCGGTCTCTTCGGAGGCCAGGCCGGCCGGAGCACGCAGGCGGTCGCCGAGCAGCCGCACCAGGAACGGGTTGTCGGCGAATTTGGCGTGGTTCAGCCGGTCGCCGCCCTTGGTCTTGGTCAGGTCGACCACCGAGACGCCATAGCTGGCGAGGTCGGCCGCGTCGCCATAGTCGCCGACGCGTGGCTTGTCGCCGGAGATCAGGGTCGAGAGCCTGAGCGCCCGGTCGTCGCCCGAAAGCAGCACGGCGAACGGCTTGTCGGGCTTGCCGTAGCGGATCATCTGCTTCTTGAAGACATCGACGTCGATGTCGGGCGAGGCCAGGATGACATAGCCGAGCTTGCCGCCGAGGTCGCGGTCGCCGGTAATGGCAAGCTGGCGCAACGCTTCCATCGTCACCCAGGTCCCCATCGAATGGGCAATGATGTCGATGCTCTTGGCGCGGGTCTTGGCGAGCATGCGCAGCGTCGCTTCGAGATCGTCGCGCGCCGCATTGGCGCTTTCCTTGTCGTAGATGTAGCCGGTTGTCTTGCCGCTCGACGCCCACGAAAACAGCACCGGCGTGCCGGGGTATTTCGTGTCGTGCGCGATCTGCGTCAGCCGGTAGATGCCGTCGTCAAAGCCGTTGTTGAAGCCGTGCACGAAAACCAGCGCCCGGTCGCCGCGCATGGCGATGTCGGCGCCGACCGCCTTGGCGAATTGCGGCGCCCCTTCGTAGAAGGTGACGCCGGTCGCCGTGAAATCCTTCGCCGGATTGCTGTTGGCGGAGCCCTTGACCCGCTCGATGGCGCCGACCTGATGGATCTTCGGCACCGTCACCTCGACGCTGGCAAAGCTGGTCGTGGGCGAACGGTCACCGTCGAACACCTGCCGGGGCTCTTTCGTTGCCTTCTGCCGGGTGGTGGCGACGAAGATCTTATGCGTGGCCGCGATGTCGGAAGCAGGCACCGTGATCGTCGTCTTGTTGAGCAAATCATGCGTGTTCTGGCCGGCGCAGCCTGCCACCGCGAGCGCGAACGCAACGACGAGAAAGATCTTCGAACGCACGATCACGCGGGCTCCCGCAAGGGCGACGTCGAGCCGAAGACGTCTTGGACTATTCCGATAGAGGCAGAGGCCGGCACGGTCCAGTTCAAACTATTCCGATGGTGCGGCAATCGTGAACAGAATCGCGAGCTGGCGGAAGGTAGCTGTCGGCGGACGATAGCTATTGTCCGACCGAGGCGATGCGGTCGGTCACTTCGCGGTCGCTGGCAAACCCGTCATCCTCGCGCAGCTTCTGGCCGATCAACTGCACCAATTCCGGATTGTCGGCGAATTTGGTGTGGTTGAAGCGGTCGGCTCCCTTGACGCTGGAGAGGTCGACGACCGACACGCCATAGCTGGCCAGGTCGGCGGCGTCCTTGTAGTCGCCGACCCGCGGCCGCGCGCCGGCGATCAGGCCAGAGAGCCGCAGCGCCCGGTCGTCGTCGGACAGAAGCAGGATGAACGGCTTGTCCGGCTTGCCGTAGCGGCGCATCTGGCTCTTGAACACGTCGACGTCGATATCGGGCGAGGCCAGCACCACGTCGCCGAGCTTGCCGCCGAGATCGCGGTCGCCGGTGATGGCAAGCTGGCGCAGCGCCTCCATGGTCACCCAAGTCCCCAGCGAATGGGCGACGATGTCGATGCGCCGCGCGCCGGTCTGCGCCAGCATTCTCAGCGTCACTTCCAGCTGGTCGCGGGCAACGCTGGCGCTTTCCTTGTCGTAGACATAGTCGGTGGTCTTGGCGCCCGAGGCCCAGGAAAACAGCACCGGAGTGCCCGGATAGCCGGAATCATGGGTGATCTGGGTGACGCGGTAGACAGCGTCGTCGAAGCCGGTGTTGTAGCCGTGGACGAAGACCATGACGCGGCCGCCGCGCGCCGCGATGTCGGCACTGAGCGCGCTGGAGAATTTCGGCTGGGTGTCGTAGCCGACGACCTCGGAAGCCATGAAGTATTTGGCCGGATCGTCCGACTTGCCGCGCGAGCGCCGCTCGATCTGGCCTGTCTTGTGGATGCCGGGGACGGTGACGTTGACGCGGGCATAGTTCAGCGTCGCCGAGCGCTCGCCGTCGAAGACCTTGTTGGGATCGTCGGAGCGCTTGCGCGTGGTGGCGATGAATATCGAGTGGTTGCCGGCGATTTCCGTCACCGGCGCAGCCATCATGGCGCTGCCGAGCAGTTCCTCGGTTTGACGGCCGCCGCAGCCGGCGAGCAGCCCGGCAATGAGAATGATGCAAATCGTCTTCAAAAACACTTAAGAAATTCCACTCCGGCCTAACCAAAGGCCCATCACCTCCGCCGCACCTCCCGGACAGGCGAAGTGCGGCGGAAGTAAGTCGCGGACGCCGAAATGCGCTCAGCGCCTCTCGACTGCCATCGCACTGTTGCGCGAAAGCCAGAACGGCGGCAGGAAGGCCGGGATGTTGGAAAACGGCAGCACTTCCGGCTTCAGCCTTATGCCGAGCACGTCGGTCATGAAGGCGCGGCGCGCCTCGATGCGGCGCCAGGCTTCGGGATAGCGTGCGGCGATCTCTTCGCGCAGTTCCTCGTCGGCCAGCGCGATGCCGTCCTCGATGTTGGTGGTGAAATAATCGGTGCCGGTCGCCGGGATGATGTCGACCTGCAAGGCCATGCCCGACTTCAATCTGATGTCGGAGCCGGAAAATACCGGCGAATGCATCCATTCGTCGATATGGACGAGATGGCCGGGATTGAGCGAGACGCCGAAGAAGGGATCGCCTATGCGGTTGTGCACCGCCTTCCACATCGCGCCGCCGGGAACGCCGATGCCGACCGTTTCGTACCAGTCGACGACGGCGCAGAAATACGGCGCGACCAGTTTTTCGACATAGTCCTGGATGCCCTTCGGAAGCTCGGCCGCATCCTCGACCAGAAAGCCGGCGCGGGCGTTGAGCGAACCTTGGATGCCGTATGCCATGGTGATCGGGTCGCCGCGCTTGATGATGTCGAGGCGCGGGCTCGGCAGGCCATAGGCTGCGCGCCTGCCGGCCGACAGCATCGGGTGACAGCATTGCGGCAGGCCGTTGATGCCCATCAGCCGCGCCGCCTGCAATTCGGTCATGCCGGGTTCGATGCCTTGCAGGACGTTGCGCAGGCCTTGCGAGGAATAGGTCGCGGCGAATTCGAACGCCGCCAGTTGGTCGGTCTCATTGATGGCGCGCAGGCCGTCGGCGGGGTTCATCAAAAGGTTCGCCGCGTTGACGACCGTGCCCCTATCGCCGGCAAGGGTACGCAGCGTGTCGGCGATGAAGGACGGCAGGTCGAGCGTCGTTTCCCCAAAGCCGGCATCGCCGGGGCCGAACGGTTTCCAGCCGATGGCGCCGATACGCTGGCCGGCTTTCAGGCCGCAATCGGCAAGGATGTCGGCCAGCGCTCGCGAGCGGTCGCGCGGCTGCGCCGGCAGCGAGAACGTCTGGTAGAGCACGCGCTCGTAAGGCCCGTCGCAGATCTCGGCATAGCCCCAGCCCTCATTGCCGACCAGCAGTTTCGGCGGCTTGCCGGGAACGATGATGAGCAGCGTCTCCTCGAAGCGCGGGTCGTAGCCGCAGAGGTAGGCGACATTGGCGGCATGTTCGCGGTCGCCATAGACGACGAAGGCATCGAACCCGCCACGTGCGACCAGCGCCGCGATACGGGCCTCATAGGCGGCGCGGGGCACCAGCGGCATCACCGTCGGCTCGCCGAACTCCGGCAGCGACACGGTTTTCCGGGCAACCGATGCGACAGGCATGAGCAAACGCCCCCAAATGCTTACGTTGATTCCGGAAATGCCCCTTCGGGGCGGCCGGACAATGGCTTCGCGAGGCCGGATATGCAATAGCGGGACCGAACTCGCATAGCTTTTGGGGTGCTCTTGCCATGACCAGTTTCTCCTCTCGCGTCGCTGCTGCCGCCGCGGCGATCCGCGAGATCTTTCCGGAAACGCCACTGCAGGAAAACGACTATCTGTCGAAGAAGACCGGCGCGCGGGTGCTGCTGAAGCGCGAGGACCTGACGCCGGTGCGCTCCTACAAGATCCGCGGGGCCTTCAACTTCTTCCGCAAGACGCTCGCCGCCGGCAACAATGCCGAGCTGTTCGTCTGCGCCTCGGCCGGCAACCATGCGCAGGGCTTTGCCTTCGTCTGCCGCCATTTCGGCAAAAAGGGCGTCGTCTTCATGCCGGTGACGACGCCGCAGCAGAAGATCGACAAAACGCGGCTGTTCGGCGGCGCCTTCGTCGAGATCAGGCTGGTCGGCGATTTTTTCGACGACTGCTACCGCGCCGCACTCGAATTCACCGAAACTGCCGGCGCCCACATGGTCCCGCCGTTCGACCATAAGGACATCATCGAAGGGCAAGCGACCGTCGCCTACGAGATATCAGGCCAGATGCCCGGCGCGCGCATGCCCGACATCGTCATGCTGCCGGTCGGCGGCGGTGGCCTGGCCGCCGGCGTCACCCATTATTTCGCCCACCAGCACCGCGAAACACGCTTCGTCTTTTGCGAGCCGGCCGGCGCCCCGAGCCTGAGCGAGAGTCTCGCCGCCGGAAAACGGATCAAGCTCGCCAAGGTCGACAATTTCGTCGACGGCGCGGCGGTGGCCGAGATCGGCCGCGAGCCGCTGCGCCACCTCAGGGAGTTTGCCGTCGACGCGGTGCGGCTGATCCCGGAAAACCGGCTCTGCGCGACCATGATCGAAATGCTCAATGTCGAGGGCGTCGTGCTCGAGCCGGCCGGCGCGCTGGCGATCGATGCGCTGAAGGATTTTTCCAAAAAGGAAATCAGGGGCAAGACCATCGTCGCCGTGGTGTCCGGCGGCAATTTCGATTTCGAGCGGCTGCCGGATGTGAAGGAACGGGCGCTGCGTTTCGAGGGCTTGAAGAAATACTTCATCATCCGCTTTCCGCAGCGGCCCGGCGCGTTACGCGATTTCCTCGAATTGCTTGGCCCCGACGACGACATCGCCCGCTTCGAATATCTGAAGAAATCGGCGCGCAATTTTGGATCGGTGCTGATCGGCATCGAAACCAAGGACCGCCGCAATTTCGACCTGCTCAAGGCGAATTTCGACGCCGAGAGCGTCCACTATCAGGACATCACCGATAACGAGACGCTCGCTGGGTTCATCATATGAGCAGCAACGATCTTCTGACCACCGAGGGAAAGATCTTTGTCGCGCTGTTTTCCGGCATCAATGTCGGCGGCAACCGCATCGTCAAGATGGCGGAGTTGCGGACGTTCTTCGAGCAACTCGGCTTCTCCGATATCGCCACCTATGTGCAGAGCGGCAATGCCGTGTTCCGGTCGCCGAACGGCGATGCAGCGGCGCTGACCAGCCAGCTGGAAGCGGAATTCGAGAAGAAATGGGGGTTCCATTCGCGCATCATGGTGCGCGATCTCGGCTGGCTCGAGCGGCTGGCGGCGGAGAACCCCTATCCGGAAATGGCCGGCGAGCCGACCAAGCTGCACGCCTATGCGCTGGAGCGCGAGCCGACCGCCGAAGAGGTCGCCCGGCTGGCGGAAAAATGCACCGGGCCCGAACGCTTCGAGATCAAGGGTGACGTGTTTTATCTGCATGCGCCCGACGGGCTCGGCAAATCGGTCTTTGCCAATCTCATCCCGCGCGTTTTGAAGGTGCCCGGCACCGCGCGCAATTGGCGCACCGTGCTGATGCTGCTGGAGATGGCCAAGGCAGGCGGTTGACAGGTCGTCTACGCAGCCGGAGCGCGTTTCCAGTCGAATGTCAGCTCCTCGCGGAAGGCGAAGCGCTTGATGTGGTCGGCGACGACCGTCTCCAGGCGCTCAAGCGAACCGGCCTCGTCGGTCGTCACCGCGATGTGCAGCGCTGCCGGGTCGGCATCGAGAACCGTGCGGCCGAGCGTGAGATCGATGGTGCCGTGGTTCGGGTCGAACTCGACGGGAAACTTGTGCGCCCAATGCTTGCACAGCTGCTGCAAATAGCGGCTGGCATGTTCGGTGGCGACGTCGACATGGCTGGTCGGCATGAATGAATTCTCCTGGAGCCCATTGTGGACCTGGCGAGCGCCTATTGCGTGATGTTGCGCCAGCCTTCGCGGGCAGGCGCCACGCCGGTTAGATAGGCGCCTGCCGCGAAAACCAAAAGCTGTGGGACATATCCGCCTGACGACGTCGGCTCAAGATGGCGTGATCGGCTACCAGCTTCCGGTGTTCTGCATCGACGCCCACGGTTCGGCCTTGGGCTTGGCCGGGCCTTTCTGCAAAAGCTCGATCGAGATGCCGTCCGGCGATTTGACGAACGCCATGTTGCCGTCGCGCGGCGGCCGGTTGATGGTGACGCCATTGTCCATCAGCCGCTGGCAGGTGGCGTAGATGTCGTCGACCTCATAGGCGAGATGGCCGAAATTGCGGCCGCCCTTGTAGTCTTCCGGGTCCCAATTGAAGGTGAGCTCGACCAGCGGCGCCTTTTCGGAGATGCCGCTCTGCTCGTCTTCGGGCGCGGCAAGGAAGATCAGCGTGTAGCGGCCTTGCTCGTTTTCGTGGCGGCGCACTTCCTTCAGGCCAAGCTTGTTGCAGTAGAAATCGAGCGAGGCATCGATGTCGGCGACGCGGACCATGGTGTGCAGATAGCGCATGGGATTTCCTCCGATGTTGCGTTGCGGCGCAACATAGGGGCGGCCCGGACAAAGGGCAATTGGTCCCGCTTGCTGGCGCCAGCAAACGACAAATCCGCTATTCCTGTATGCAACCGTGAAAAAAGGCACGTCAGGTCTTGCACACACCGGAAGCCGCGGTGTTAATCTGACACCAAGAATCAGTTGCAGTGTTTCTTGAAAAAAGGGGGCGTTCTTATGGGGGAAAAGGCCTCTTTCATGGGGCGGGACGGGGCCGGTAACGATGCGTTGAAGCGGGATGAGAGCGCCGATACGGCCGATCTCGTCGAAATTGCCGGCGCCATCAAATGGTTCGACGTGGCCAAGGGCTACGGTTTCATTCTTCCCGATGATGGTTCTTCGGGCGATATCCTCCTCCATGTGACGTGCCTTCGAAAGGACGGTTTTCAGACCGCGCTGGAAGGCGCCCGCGTCGTCTGCCTGGTCAAGCAGGGCGAGCGCGGATTGCAGGCTTTCCGCGTGCTCTCGATGGATGTCACCACTGCGATCCATCCGGCAGAGCTGCAGGAGCAGCGCACCCACGTCGCGGTGACGCCGGAAAGCGGCCTCGAACGGGCGCTGGTGAAATGGTTCAACCGCACCAAGGGGTTCGGCTTTCTGACCCGGGGCGAGGGCACCGAGGACATTTTCGTCCACATGGAGACGCTGCGCCGCTACGGCATCACCGAGCTCCGGCCGGGCCAGGTGGTGCTGGTCCGCTTCGGACGCGGCGACAAAGGCCTTATGGCTGCCGAAATTCACCCCGATATGGGTACCTTGCCGGTCTCGCATTAGTTCCGGCCGAGGATTTCATATGGCTCACAGGAACCGGCTGACGGCGGGCGCGCTCTGCGCCGGGATTTTCCTTATCGTCGCCGCAAGCGCCTTCTTCTATTTTCAGCAACCGAGTTCGGCCGACGGCAAGGCGATGATCCTTCCCGTCGACCCGGCGCCACTGGTCGCGGTGACGAAGGCCGGCGAGCGCTCTTTTTCGGTCGAAATCGCCGATACGCCCGCCGAGCGCGAAGCCGGCCTGATGTTCCGGCGGCACATGGCCGACAATCACGGCATGTTGTTCGTGTTCGGCGCGCCGCAAGATGTGAGTTTCTGGATGAGGAACACGCCGATGCCGCTCGACCTGATCTTCGTCGGCCAGGACGGCCGGATCCGGGCGATCAAGCAAGGCGAGCCGCAGTCGGAGGCGATCATCTCGCCGGACGAACCGGTGCGCTTCGTGCTCGAGCTCAGGGCAGGCACCGCCGCCAAAAAGGGCATTAAGGACGGCGATCTGCTGCGCCATCCCGCCATCGGCACGGCGCCGGGTCCTGCCATGCCGCCGCCCGACAAGGGCGATGCGCCGAGTGTCGATTCCGACTGAACGGGCAGGATCTTCGGCCGATGCAGTTCTTCTCCCATGACGGTTTCGACCTTGCTTTCCTCGATCGCCAGCCGGCATCGGGGCAGGGCGATCCGGTGCTGATGATCCACGGCTTTGCCTCGAGCCATTACGTCAACTGGGTGTCGCCCGGCTGGTTCAAGACGCTGAACGACGCCGGCTACCGCGCCATCGCCTTCGACAATCGCGGCCATGGCTCTTCCTCGAAAAGTTATGACGAAGCAGACTACACGCCGGCCAGGATGGCATCCGACGGGGCAGCGCTTTTGAACCATCTCGGCATCGAACGCGCCCATGTCATGGGCTATTCGATGGGTGCGCGGATATCGGCGTTCCTGGCGCTCTCCGATCCGGACAAGGTGGCGACGCTGGTCTTCGGCGGTCTCGGCATCGGCATGGTCGACGGCGTCGGCGACTGGGATCCGATAGCCGACGCACTTCTGGCCGAAGATCCGGCAGGCGCCACCGATCCGCGCGGCCGCTCGTTCCGTGCCTTCGCCGATCAGACCCGCAGCGATCGCCGGGCGCTCGCTGCCTGCATCGCCACCTCCCGCGAATTGCTGAGCGAGGCCGACCTTGCCCGCATTGCCCAGCCGACGCTGATCGCCGTCGGCACCAAGGACGACATCGGCGGCTCGCCGGATGAGCTCGCCGCCTTGATGCCGAACGCCAGGGCGTTTCACATCGAAGGTCGCGACCACATGCTGGCGGTCGGCGACAAGACCTTCAAGCAGCGTGTGCTGGAGTTTTATGCCGAGCATCCGCTCTGATGGATGGCTCCCCAACAAGCGGCCATCGGGCCTGAAGCTGGGGTCCTTAGCGGTTTTGCAACGATACAGGGGTAAATAAGCGCGCGTGTGGATCGGTTCAAACCCGCCACGCTGAACGAAGGGCAGGGGGTACGATGGCACAATGGGGAAGAAGCGACGCCGCTTTGCCGGGCGTTGTTGCGGAAAGCACGTTCGGCAAACGATCCGTTATTCTAGCGCTGGCCGCATTGGCGGCAGGGGCGATTGCGATCACCGCATTGATAGCAATCCCGAGCGACGCGTCCCCACTGCTCCAGAACAGTGCGACAGGCTTCTTCGCCGCCGTATTTTTTGTGGCCGGGCCATTGGCACATCTTTCCGGTGTGGTTTTCGGGTTGATGGCGCTCGGTCGTTCGAACGACAGTCGTGTGCTCGGTCTGGCTGGCATCGTGGTCAACGGCGCGTCGCTTGCGGCCGGGGTGTTCATGCTGTGGGGAATGGCATCGACCATCGGCGCGTTTACCTGATTTCGGGCAACTCTCCGGCAGGCAAGCGAGCGACGCGTCGGGCTACGATCTGCCCGGGCTGTGCCCAAGCGCCTTGAGCGAGCGCGCCATGTTTTGCCGGGCCTGGGTTTCGAATCGCCGGCGGAATTCCTCGCTGTGGAAGATATGCGGGCGGGCGAGGAAGCCCTTTAGGACAGCAGCACGGCCGGCGCGCCACATCGGCGCCTCGACCCAGCCATATTCCCGGCGGACCGCCTGTTCATAGGCGTCGAACACGTCAGGCACAGCACCCAGGATCGCCAGGTCCATGTCGAGGAACAGCGCGGCGTCACGGACAAAATGTTCGTCGCCGGGGCTTTGCAGGCTGGGCAATTCGTGGCCGGCGGTGGCAGCGATCATCGCCGCGATGCGGCCGAGGCGCTGTGCGTCGGCGCGGCCGGCGAGCTTTTTCTCGGCAAGTGCGGCACTCCTCGCCTCGTTGTCCCTGGCGCGGCTGTCATAGATCGCGTCGTGGAACCAGATCGCCGCTTCGACCGCTTCAGGATCGTGCAGCAACGCCTTGTAATCGTTGGCCAGCGCCAGCATCGCCTCGATGTGGCCAAGGCTGTGATAGTGGCGATCCTCGGCCTTGTAGAGCGCCGAAAGCTCGCGCTTCAGCTTCTCGTCCATCAAGGCTGCGTTTTCCATGGCTGCTTGAAATTCCGCGAACCAAATCCATTTGACGAAGCACTAAGGAAAATTGAGTTCACCCGTGCTATGATCTGGCTTATAGGAGCGGCCGGAGAATAGGCAAGCCGCCAAGCCGGAGACATTAGATGGCCGGAGACATCAGATGAATAGCGTTACGATTTCCCGTCCCACCATGGTGCAGCCGGTAGATCCGATCTGGCGTTCGATCCGCGACGAAGCGATGGAAGCGGTCAACCGCGATCCGCTGCTGGCAGCGTTCCTCTATTCGACCATCCTCAATCAGGAAAACCTGGAAGAAGCGGTCATTCACCGGCTGGCCGAGCGCCTCGCCCACCAGGACATAGGCTCCGACCTCATCCGCCAGACCTTCAAGGCGATGGCGGCCGACGACGAGGACTGGTCGACGACGGTGCGCGTCGATATCCAGGCCTATTACGACCGCGATCCGGCCTGCGACCGCTTCATCATGCCGGTGCTCTATTTCAAGGGTTTTCATGCCATCCAGACGCACCGGCTGGCGCATTGGCTGTGGAACCAGGGCCGCCAGGATTTCGCGCTCTATTTGCAGAGCCGGTCGTCCTCGGTGTTCCAGACCGACATCAATCCGGCCGCCCGCATCGGCAAGGGCATCTTCCTCGACCACGCCACCGGCCTCGTCGTCGGCCAGACGGCGGTGATCGAGGACGACGTGTCGATCCTGCACGGCGTGACGCTGGGCGGCACCGGCAAGGCCGGCGGCGACCGTCATCCCAAGATCCGCTACGGGGTGCTGATCGGCGCCGGCGCCAAGATCCTCGGCAACATCGAGATCGGTCATTGCTCGAAGATCGCGGCCGGCTCGGTGGTGCTATCGCCGGTGCCGCACAACAAGACGGTTGCCGGCGTGCCGGCCCGCGTCGTCGGCGAGACCGGCTGCGACCAGCCCTCGCGGCAGATGGATCAGCTGTTGCCGTCGCAGACGATGGACCACGTCGTCAGCTTCGACATCTGAGTGCTCGAGCAGGGGCTTGTCGCGTCGGACCAACTATCGATGTCGGCGCCGCTCCTCATCTGCCTGCCGGCATCTTCTCCCCGTATAGTGACGGGGAGAAGGGGCTGACTGCAGCCTCGGCACTGTTTCTATAACGCTGGAGATTGGCGAAATTCTTTGCGAAGGCGTCCTTCTCCCCGTCACTATACGGGGAGAAGTGCCCGGCAGGGCGATGAGGGGCAGCGCAAACGTGAGGCGATTGCCCGTGTTCTCTCGCCGGCTTGCCTTTACATGGCCATTGTCGACGTGCCAGAAGCGCGCTCAAACGAAGAAGCCGACGATCGGAGAAGACTGTTGAAGCCGGACGAAATCAGAAAGTTGGACGCCTATTTCAAGCGCACCTTCCAGAACCCCAAACTCGAAGTGAAGGCGCGGCCGCGCAAGGAAGATTCGGCCGAGGTCTATGTCGGCGACGAGTTCCTCGGCATCGTCTTCAAGGACGAGGACGACGGCGATTATAATTTCTCGATGGCGATCCTCGACATCGATCTGGCCTGAGCCGGAATTGCGGCTGGCGCCGGCGGGACAGTGGGGCGCGAAGGATCACAACGTAACGGCCCGTTTCGTTGCCTACCGCCCCGTCTTCAGGACACGCGCTGCCTCGCCCAAAATCGCTGCGTCGAGCGCCTGCCACTCGCCCAGGAATTCCCGGGGAAAGCGGTAAGTGAGGCTGAGATTATCGCCGACCAGGATGTCGCGTTCGCAGGGCGCCAGCGATTCGTCCGCGCTCGGGCCGCTCAGGCAGCGGGCAACGAACGGATCCTTGCCGGGGCGGTTGGCGACCGCCAGCACTTCGTTGAGATAGCCTGATTTGTCGCTGAACGTATAGAGCAGCGTCCCGCCAGGGCCGGGCGTGCCGGGCTGGGCGATCAGCGCGCTGTAGATCGGCGCGAAGCGGCCGCTCATGTCGCGCGACATCATTTGCGGCTCGAACGACAGGAACACGATGTCCTTGCTGGCTCCGGTGTGGTTGAAGTCGTCACGGGCGGCCTCGCTGTAGCCGTCCATCTCGGGATAGCGCACATAGAGATCGAGCCGCGAGGCGATGCCGTCGCGCCGCGCCTGGGCAAAGCGGATGACATTGGCCGGCACGGCGACGACGTTGTTGCCGATGATGACCTCGTGGACCGTGGTGTCGTCGGTGTACCCGGCCATGGCGATCGAGCGGCCGAACCATTTGCCGCCGAGGCTGATTGCCACCGACAGCAGCGCCAGCGTCGCGAATGCATAAAACACCCGCTTCATCAGCGTCGAATCGACGACGCTGGGTTGCGGGCCCTCTGTGGCGACTGCCTGCTTCATCGCGATCCTCGTTTGCCGTCGCCGTTCCATCGGGTGTGCCTGAGCGGCACATCTCGGCGCGGCACGGCTCTTGCTACGCAGCTTTTGCAGGCGACTGTGCGATTTCATGGTAAACGGAGGGTAAAGATGGGCCTGGTCGAACAAATCATATTCAGTTTTATGGCTGGGCTGACGGCTTGCGGCCTGGCCGGATCGGCGATGGAGCTGATCGCCGGCCGCAGACTTGCCTTCGTCCAACCCTATGTGTCGTCGAAGCACATGCTGCGCTCGCTCGCCGCGACTGCTTGCGCCGGGCCGCTGATGTTTGCCAACGAGGCGCTGGACGCCTGGCGCGAGCGTCGCATTTCGGTGCTGGGTCTGGTCTCCTGCGGCTGCACCGCCACCATCTGGGCGCTGGCGCTGGGGATGGTGGTGATCCCCATTGCCTCATGGGCGGCTTCGCTTCTAGGGTCTGGCGGCTTGTCGGTGTGAGAACGATCTGGAGACAGCGATGCCGATCTACGCGATTGACGGGAAAGCGCCGGCTTTCGAGGACGCCGACAGCAACTGGATCGCGCCCGACGCCACGCTGATCGGCGATGTGCGGGTCGGCCGCAATGCCGGCTTCTGGTTCGGCGTCGTCGTCCGCGGCGACAACGAGCCGATCGTCATCGGCGCCGACAGCAATGTGCAGGAACACACAATCATGCACACCGATCCCGGCTTTGCCCTGACCATCGGCCAAGGCTGCACGATCGGCCACCGCGCCTTGCTGCATGGCTGCACGATCGGCGACAACAGCCTGATCGGCATGGGCGCCATCGTGCTGAACGGCGCCAGGATCGGCAACAATTCGCTGGTCGGCGCCGGCGCGCTGGTCACCGAAGGCAAGGAATTCCCCGACAATTCGCTGATCGTCGGCTCACCCGCGCGCGTGGTCAGGACGCTGGACGACGCCGCTATCGCCAGGCTGCGCGCCTCGGCCGCGCACTACGTCGCCAACGGCAAGCGGTTCAAGGCGGGGCTGAAAAAGGTCTAGTTTCAACGCGGGATTGCCTGGTGGCGCTTGCCTAGAAATGGTGGAGCCGGCCCGGGGACGGGGCCGGCTCCTAAACCCGGTCGTTGGGGACGGGGAGGGTGGGGACTCGACCGGGTTTTGCGTCGCGTCCTCAGCGGACGCTGGCGACCGCGTCGGAGCGGCCGTCGTTGATCGTTACCCAAGCGCCGGAATTCCGCTCGGACTGGCGTTTCAGGTAGGTGTAGTCGGTATTGGTCCAGGACAGCACCTTAGGCTGGAGATTGTCGAGGATGAACTCGCCAAGGCTGGTGCGCACGGTCAGCACCGCATGGCCGTCGCCGTTGCGCTGGCGGACAACCGTCATCAGCAGATCGCCGGCCGGAATGCCGATGCTCATCAACTCGCGGCGCTTTTCCAGCGCATAATCCTCGCAGTCGCCGACGCCGTTGGGAAACGACCAGACTTCTTCCTTGCCCCACATTTCCATGTCGGTGCGCGGCGCGACCTTGCTGTTGACCGAATTGTTGATCTTGACGATCGTCGCCCACAGCTTGCGGGTGAGTTCGACCGGTGCCCGGTTCGGCGTCCTCTGATTGCATTCCTGCGGAAGCTGCTGGCACAATTCGTAGTGACCGACCGGCTGTGTGGTGCGCCCGCCGGTGTGCATGAAGGCCGGCTCCACCGCATTTGCAGTCCCCCAGCCGAAAAGCTGCATCGCTATTGCCACCAGCAACAGCTTGCCCCTCGTCTTTTTCATTATTCAGTCTCCCCGTTTGAGGAGACAATGACACGGCTGGATTTATTTGACGCAAAAGCGCGAAGTAGACATTAAGTAAAACGCCAATAGAACACGCATAAAATTTGAATCAATCAAGTATAAGATTGTTCATGTTTTTAGGCGACCCCTTCAAGCGCTTCGCCGGCCCTGTTCGAGCATACGTTGGCGGGACAGCGCCCCCCTTGTGTCCTGCCGGACATCTCCCCCACAAGGGGGGAGATTGGCCTTCATCTCGGCTTTCGCCAATCTTCAGCGTCGCAGGAGAGAGCGGGGCGCCGAAGCTGCCGATCTCCCCCCTCGTGGGGGAGATGTCCGGCAGGACACAAGGGGGCGCGAAGGATCGCCAGCCTCTCTTCTCGGATGGCGCTGGCGCTTCTACGTCAGCCGCGCGGTGAGCTGAATTCGGTGTCGAGCGTTTCCGGCCGCTGGATGACGGCGAACTCGATGGCGACGCCATCTTCGAAATGGCGCACCACCTGGCCGCGCATGGTGCCCAGCGTGACCTGGACGCCGATCGCCGGCTTGACGTCGATCTCGATCGCGGCGCCCGACAGCGACAGGTCGATGATGCGGCACTGGTACTGCCGTCCGTCGGCAAGCTGCAGCACGCTGGTCGGGTTGCGCGGCGCCACGCGTTCATGGCGGCGGTCTTCCGGCAGGTCGAGCTCGTGCTTGTTGGCAAGCCAGGTCAGTTGCGCGGCGAGCTTGTCCCTCTTGCGGTCCGACGCGATGATGGTCATTGCAAAGCCATCCTGCGAGGTGCGGGTGATGACGCCTTCGATGCGGCCGATGTGATCGATATACGCAATGACCTTTTCGCCCGGCAGGCCGACGCGCTCGGTGCGAAGCGCGACGTTGCCGGGCGACATGTCGACGACCTGGCACGGATGTTCGGTGCGGTCCTCCAGCATGAAACGTCCGTAAATTTTCACACGGACGCGCTGAAAGTTACGCCTTTCAGCTTGGGACGGTGCATGGTCGACCGCCGCTGACCTCATCACTGCCATACCCCGTTCGGCATTCCGCGCTTGGATGCGGGGAATTTCAGCGGAAAACTACAACAAAGCAGGTTAACAAAGGGGAAAGCCCGGCACTGTTGCTTTAAGCTTTGGGATCATTCCTCGCGTCCGCCGTCGAAGACGACCAAGTGACGGATGCGGCGGGCCTGGCCGAGCGCCGAAATCGTCTCGGGCGGGTCGAATTCCGACGGGGCGAGCGAGGGAACCTCTATCGCCGGCCGGTTCTTCACGAACATCGGTTCCTTGTCGGGATCGACGACACGGATCGAATCGATCAACGCGTCGAGAACCGGGTCGGCACCCAGCCAGAAGGGCTTTTCGACGGCACTTATAACGCCGAGGCAACGCGGGCTCTCGATACCGCCGTCGAGCGGCAGCGCGAGCAGCTCGAACCTGTTGGAACGGCCGTTGCGGCTGAAACCCTCATAGGTGATGAGCACCACCGATTTCAGGTCGAAGACGCCATCGGTCAGCCGTGAGATTAGCCGCTGGTCCTTCTCGCGCCACAGTGACGGGAACGAAAACCCCTTGAGTTCGCGGCCATAGACCGCGCAGAGCCTGGTGCCCGCGAGCCGGAACACCGCTTCGCCGCGCGTGTCCTTTTCCAGGATGAACGTGTCGGCCAGCAGCGACTTGATATCGGCCGGTTCGACTTCCGAGCGCTTCGGGGCAGGGCGTCCGTCACGCAACCGGTTCCAATAATGGAACAGCGTGATCGATCCGTTCTGGTTCATGCTATGCTGCTCCGCGCATTCTGTCTTCTGATGTCCCATCGGTGAACAGAAGGGCGCCCTCCGATGACCTACATGCGTTGCGGAGCAGGATGCGTGCCAGCATCGTTAATACTTGTTCACGGGTCGGGGCGGTTAAGGTTAACAAGTGGTTTACGTTGCGCGCCGGCCAGGCCTGTGGCACACCAAAACCACTCCAGAAGCGGTCGTTTTGCGACGATCGGCAGCACTTCAGTCAAGAGTTCAGGGGGAGCAAGGGGGCTCGACCAGCCGTTCAAGGGAAACCTTGGACGGCTTCTTTTTTGATTCGGGCTGCCTGATTCGCCGTTTGTGATTCGGTTGGCCGTGATCTACATGCTCGCGAAGTCCAATCCAGCGACTGAGTGCAAGCCATATGAGCGACCCAGAAAGCCCACCGGAGATCGAGCAGGGCGAGAGCGGGCCTGCCGCCCGCGAACCGGAGCAGCGCCGCGAACCGGTGTTCAACCTGCCTCCCGTTGTGCTGGCGGTGATCGGCATCTGCGTCGCCGTCCATCTGATCCGGGTCTATTGGCTGACCGAAGACCAGGACTTTGAACTGCTGATACGGGCAGCCTTTGTGCCGATCCGCTATTCAGGCCGCTTCGACCTGGATTTCTTCGCGTTTTCAAGCCCCTTTACCTATGCCTTCCTGCATGGCGGCTTTGCCCATCTTGCCGTCAACATGGTGTGGCTCGCGGCCTTCGGCTCACCGCTGGCCAACCGCTTCGGCGCGTTGCGCTTCAGCCTGTTCTTCGCCGCTACCGGATTGGCGGCGGTGGCACTGTTCTGGGCCATGCATCCGCTTGGCGAGGCGCCGCTGGTCGGCGCTTCCGGCGCGATTTCCGGCATGATGGGTGCGGCGGCGCGCTACGGCTTCCGCATCGACCGCTCGTCGGGCAAGGCCGCCTTCGCCGGCCAGCCTTTGCCGATGGCGGCGGTGCTGCGCTCGCGCGGCGTCGTCACCTTTCTCGCCATGTGGATGGTGATCAACCTGGCGACCGGCCTCTTCGGCTTGGCGCCCGGCATCGACGGCCAGATCGCCTGGGAAGCCCATATTGGCGGCTTTCTTGCCGGCTTCTTCGGCCTGCGGTTTTTTGACCGGCGAGAGCAGGCGCCCCAACAGGCGGACGAGCCGGACACCTGAGACCTCCGCACTTGAAATGAAACCGATCGCGGCGCACCATGTTCATACTAGGGAAAGCCGGCCAGGGCAGGAGCCGGCAGGAAATACAGAGGAGGACGCCATGACTGTTAAGGCAATTCTCGAGGCAAAAGGCCACGACGTGGTGACGCTCGGGCCGAACGAAAAGCTCAGCGAAGCCATTCGCATGCTCTCCGAACACAGGATCGGCGCGTTGGTCATCACCAACGGCGATCACAAGATCGTCGGCATTCTTTCCGAGCGCGATGTGGTGCGGGTGCTCGCCAAGGAAGGGGCGGCGGCGCTCGATCTTGCCATCCGCTCGGCGATGACGCCTAAGGTGAAGATCTGCAACGAGAACCACACCGTCAACGAGGTCATGGAGATCATGACCAAGGGCCGCTTCCGCCATCTGCCGGTGGAAAAGAACGGGCTGCTCGACGGCATCGTGTCGATCGGCGACGTAGTCAAGCGGCGCATCGAGGATGTCGAGCGCGAGGCCGAGGAGATCAGGGCCTATATCGCCACGGCATAGCGCACGGCGTCCTTTGCGCGTCCAAAAGGACGGGCGGCGCCGTAGATGCGGCTAGGAGGTCAGGGCCTTACCGAGCCTGAGCGTAAGTGGACATCCACTCTCCATTGGGATGAGCGGCGAAAGCGGCGGAACAGGCCAGCCTGCGGCTTTGCGCTTGTCTCTTTTGGCGGTTTGCACTAGCGAAGTTGCACATCAAATATGCGTTCTCGCATATCCGCAATTCCAATATGCAGGCCCCTATGAGCATCATCGATACCCGCACGCCCGACGCCAAGCGCCTGGTTCCCGGCGCCACCGGCGACTGGGAGATCATCATCGGCCTCGAGGTCCACGCGCAGGTGACCTCGCAGGCAAAGCTGTTTTCCGGCGCCTCGACCACTTTCGGCGCCGCTCCCAATGCCAATGTCAGCCTGGTCGACGCGGCAATGCCCGGCATGCTGCCGGTCATCAACGAGGAATGCGTCAAGCAGGCGATCCGCACCGGGCTTGGCCTGAAGGCTGAGATCAACCACAAATCCGTCTTCGACAGGAAAAACTATTTCTATCCCGATCTGCCGCAGGGCTACCAGATCTCGCAGTTCAAGCAGCCGATCGTCGGCGAGGGCAAGGTGATCGTCTCGGTCGGCCCGGATCGGCAGGGCGAGTTCGAGGACATCGAGGTCGGCATCGAGCGCCTGCATTTGGAGCAGGATGCCGGCAAGTCGATGCACGACCAGCATGCGACGATGTCCTATGTCGATCTCAACCGCTCCGGCGTGGCGCTGATGGAGATCGTCTCCAAGCCGGATATGCGCTCCGCCGATGAAGCCAAGGCCTACGTCACCAAGCTGCGCACCATCGTGCGCTATCTCGGCACGTGCGACGGCAATATGGACGAAGGCTCGCTGCGCGCCGACGTCAACGTCTCGGTGCGCCGGCCCGGCGGCGAATTCGGCACGCGCTGCGAGATCAAGAACGTCAACTCGATCCGTTTCATCGGCCAGGCGATCGACTATGAGGCGCGCCGCCAGATTGCCATCCTCGAGGACGGCGGCAGGATCGAGCAGGAAACGCGGCTGTTCGACCCCAACAAGGGTGAGACGCGCTCGATGCGCTCCAAGGAAGAAGCGCACGACTATCGCTATTTCCCGGATCCCGACCTTCTGCCGCTGGAATTCGACCAGGCCTATGTCGACGAGTTGGCAAAGGACCTGCCGGAACTGCCGGACGCCAAGAAGACGCGGCTGATCGCTTCGCTCGGCCTGTCGACCTACGACGCCTCGATCCTGGTGTCGGAAAAAGCGATTGCCGATTATTTCGAGAAGGTGGCGGCCGGGCGCGACGGCAAGCTCGCCGCCAATTGGGTCATCAACGATCTGCTGGGTGCCTTGAACAAGGCCGGCCAGGATATTGAAAACGCTCCTGTTTCGCCCGACCAGATTGGTACGGTCATCGACCTGATCAAGGAAGGCACCATCTCCGGCAAGATCGCCAAAGATCTGTTCGAGATCGTCTGGAACGAGGGCGGCGATCCGCGTCAGCTGGTCGAAAGCCGTGGCATGAAGCAGGTCACCGACACCGGCGCCATCGAAAAGGCGGTCGACGAGGTGATCGCGGCCAACCCGGACAAGGTCGAGCAGGCGCGCGCCAAGCCGACCATGGCCGGCTGGTTCGTTGGCCAGGTGATGAAGGCGACCGGCGGCAAGGCCAATCCGCAAGCGGTCAACGAGCTGGTCAAGGCCAAGCTCGGGATCGAGTAGGATGTTCATCCGCACCGCCGGCGAGCGCGATCTGGCGGCGGTGCGCGCATTGCTGATCGAGACGTGGCATGCCACCTATGACGCCATCTACGGCGCGGCGCGGGTTACCGAAATCACCGATGAATGGCATTCGATCGCCGCGCTCAAAGCGCGGCTGACGCGGCCGAACTCGGAGTTCCTGGTCGCCGACGACGGCAAAAGCATTGGCGGCATGGCTTTCGCCGCCGCCACCACGGATGCCAGGATCGTCATGCTGAACCAGCTTTACGTGCATCCTGCCTGGCAGAGGCAAGGCATCGGCCAGGCGCTGCTGGACGAGATCGAGGCCAGCTTTCCGGAGGCCCGAACGCTGCGC
The DNA here is from genome assembly GCF_040323155.1 of Mesorhizobium sp. M0060. Classification (NCBI taxonomy): domain Bacteria; kingdom Pseudomonadati; phylum Pseudomonadota; class Alphaproteobacteria; order Hyphomicrobiales; family Phyllobacteriaceae; genus Mesorhizobium; species Mesorhizobium sp. M0060. Next base: position 52,259 of record NZ_JAMYUP010000015.1, on the reverse strand, counting down.
GTCGAGGTCGAGGAAGCAAATGCTCCGGCCATCGCCTTCTACCGCTCGAGGGGGTTCTTGCCCGCCGGTAACACGGCCGATTGCGGTGGCGCCTCAGGGTTGCCGGCGCTGGTTTTGGAGAAGCCACTCGGATAGCTCGTTCGCCTGACGCTCAGTTGCGTTTCTCAGGCAGGTTGGAGCAGCCGGCAGCGAGAAACTCGCACGGCAGGCTGCCGCCGCCGCCCGACGTGTGCGGGGGCGTAGCGGCTTCGATTTTTTCGACCTCGTAATATTTCGAGGTGACGCCCCATTTTTTAACGCCCTGGCACGTCGAGCGCACGCCAACCTCCGTCGCCTTCGCCGCCGTCTTGTAATAGGTGGTGATCCGGCAGGATTGGCTGACCGGCAAAGCGTTCGCCGGGCTCGTGACCGGCGGCAAGAAGTTCGGTAAAGCAAGCAGTGAGATTGCCGCAATGATCCGCGCGGCGGGCATGGTGTGGGGAAGGTGCAGCATCGTTTGTCTCCATCGATGGCGCCACTCGCTCTTGGCGAAGCGGCGCGTTTGTTCCCGCAAGATCAGGCCATGAAGCCGGGCCTGCCGCATCTGCCGCGCGGGGGCCGGCAGCAGTCTGAACCGCCGCCGTCATCCGCGAGCGGCCGCGTCAGGGCGTTTTCGGCTTGATGAGCGTCTTTATCGGAACGGCGACTTTTGGGGGCCGGACCGTACTGGCTCCACCGTCGACGGCCAGCCCGCCGCTGTTGAGATAGCGTACCGTATAGTGCAGCTCGTAGCCCGGAACTCTGATCCATGTAGGCTTGTGATTGAACTGGTCCGGAGGCCTCGAATACCACTTCGGGATCTGCATGATCTTGGAACCGGCACCGAATCCCGCAGTCTTGGCCGCTACCGCGAAGGCGCTGTCTCTGGGATCGTTCGGCGGCTGGTCGACATTGCCGATGACGACCAGCGAATCGTATTTTCGCGCGTCGAGCCTGAGTGCGGGAAGGTTCAGCGCAGCCACGTCGCCTTCGCGCATCGTCAGCGCCTTCTGAAGGCCGTCCTGATTGGCGTAGACGTTGAGGTTTATGGCCTCGGATTCCGCATAGACCACATTGTTGTGGAAGTCGCGGGCTGCCAGGCGCGTGAGGCTGTCGAAGGTCACTTCAACCGTCGGTTTGGCTATGGCGTCCGTCACCACCAGGTTGCGCCGCGGCACGGTCCAGAAGATGAGATCATCGCCGGTTGCTTGCGTGCCGACATCGGAGCCGTCTATGGCCGAGCATTTCGAATTCGGAACCGGGGTCGTCACCGGCAGGGGTGCCGAAAACGAGCTGCGTACCTGGGCGTCGATGTAATTGCCGACATTGAAAACGTCTTCGAGGATGTTGCCGCCTTCGAAGCTCGCCGGGCCGGGTTGCGAGCGGATGGTGACCTGGCTTGAATCGGTCTGCCAACGGCTGCAGAAAACGTTGACGTCTATGGGAATGCCGATGTGACGGTCCGACGTCACCGGGATCGAGACCTTGATGGTCAAGATATAAGGAACTTTGACAAACCAGCTGTTCGGCTGGTTCAGCATCTGCGTCGCAAAGCGCGACGGCCGCCATTGCTTCAGCGATTCGATCGATGCGCGCGACGATCGTCCCTGGGCGCTTAACTGTGCGTTGGTGGCGTCTACCTTGGCTTGCGCCAGGTTGCGGACGGTGTTGGTGATCAGGAACACGCCGAGATCGGCTTTGCAGGGCTTGTTCGATTGTGCGGGATTGCATGAGGCAAGTGTCGCACTGGGAACCGGCGGCCCCGAAGGCGGCGGCTGGGCGGCCGCGGTGGCCGCCATCAGGCAGAAGAACAGCATCGTGCAGGTTTTCAACATGGTACCCTCGCTCCGTGGTTGGAAACCACCCTCCGGCTGGACAACACCATTTCTTCGATGGCGATTCATCGCCCGCACGGGGGATGGACCGTGAAACACCGGGCGGACCAGCGACGTCGAGCCGCCGCCGGTTCTTCGGAGTGGATGTCTACTGCTTCACGGCGCCCTTGGTCGTCGCCTTCGGCGCGACGACCTTGGGCTTGGGGGTTTTCGGGCCGGGATCGCTTACCAACGCGGCCGTGCAGGAGCATTTGCCCGAACCGCAATTCAGGTCGCCCTTGCACATTTTCGAATGCCGCATGTCGGTGCAGTCGGCGGTCCCGGAGCAGGAGCAACTGCCTTGCCCGATCGTTCCGGACTGACATTTGAAACTCCACGCCGGATCGGCGGCAAGGCCGATCACGGCGAGCGATAGGACAAAAAGCATTGTCGAGATGAGCTTGCGCATGAATACCTCCCGGTTCTATCGAGCGATGGAACCACGGAGCAGCAACGCCTTCATCTCCCGCGCGGGGGACGAACTCGCATACCGGGGACGATCGTCAATGCTGTCCCTTCAGCACGACGAGATAACCGCGTTCGACGCGAAGCCGGAACGCGATTTGCCCTGCAGTCCCGGGATCCTTGGGAACCTTGTCGATGACATAGCCGCTGGGATGCGAGCTAAGCCATTCTTCCGGTTTGTCGGTGCTTTCGAATGGCCTTTGCAACCGGGCCAGAAAGCCGAGTTCGCCTTGATAGTCGAAAGCCACGGCCCAGTCCGCATCCTTTCGCTCGTCGATGAAGTTGGCGAGCGGCGTCAGGTCATAGCGTTTGAACGCAGTTGCCGATGCCACCGCGTGGCCGATGCCGAAAATGACAAGCATGACGACGGCCGAGCTTTTCAGCCTGGCGAGCGGGATCTCCGCCATGAAATATCCGAACAGGATGGTCACGAACGGCAACATCGGCACGACATAGTGGGGCTGCTTGCCGGATATCGCGCTGAACACCAGCAACACGGCAAAGAACGAGAACGACAGCAGGCGCAAGGCGCGCAGATCCGGCGACTTCGCGTCGATCAGGCTGCGTATCCGCGTGCGCAGCTTCAACCGCCACACCTCGGGTATGAAGATCCACGGTATGAACATGACCGGCAGCAGCAGCAGGTAGAAATAGAACGGCCGGCCGTGCGAATTGCGCAAATTGCCGGTGACGCGCCCCGCCGACTGGTTCCAGACGAGATCGTAGACGAAATCGCCTTTCGTCAGGATGGTCGCCGGCACCAGCCAGATCGCCACCGGAATTAACGCGGCGAGCACTGCCAGGCCCACTCCAGCGAGGAAGTTCGGCGTCGCCAGTCCCGCCCGCCGGTCGCGCCAGAACGGATAGAACAGGATGGGTGCGCCGATATGGATGAACACCACCGGCCCTTTCGTCAGCACGCCCATGCCGACGAACAGCCCGGCCAATACGGCGTGCCAGCGGTTGCCGCTCCGGGCAAAGGCAATCAACGACAACAGCGCGGCGAGCACGAAGACCGTCAGCAACAGGTCGAACAGGATCAGCGTCGAATAGATGACGAACACGCTGCTTCCGGCGACCAGCCAGGGGATGCGCCGTGCGATGTCGTCGCGGCCGGGAAACAGGGTCTTTGCCAAAGTCGTCGTCAGCCAGATGACGAGCGAGGAGGCGGCGAAGATGACCAGCATCGCCGCCGGCCGGCTGGCGCCAAAAATGCTCCAGACAAGGTCGATGAGCCAAAACAGCAGCGGCGGCTTCTGCAGATAGGGCGCGAAGTTCATCGTCGGGACGAAGACCTGTCCGCTCAGATATATTTCCCAGGTGACGCTGAGATATCGCGTTTCGTCGACGGGCAGCAGTGGCCGGAAAGCGACCGCGATTACGATCAGCCCAAGCAGGAAGAGGTAGGGGAGCAGCCGCTCGGTAGATGTCGGTGTCAAAGATCGAGATCCGCGCCAGAAACCATTTTCTTTCCAGCCGAGCACAGTGCCGCGTTTCTGGACCGCGAACGACCGCACCATGATTTTGGCCGAATTGCAACGATGCCGGTTTCGTTTCGCAGATTTTGCGGACGATACTCTTAAAGGCTTGGAAAACTTACCGGCTGAGCCTTTTGGACCGCCGCCGGTCCCGGGGAAACCGGCGCAAATCAACTGGAGCGCAACGGCGGCGACAATTCGCGCATCAAGAGTTCGAGCTCGCGCTGATCGCCGGTACCGGTCTTGTCGAAGATCGTCGCCAGCTGCGACTTGACGGTGCCGTCCGAGACGCCGCCGGCCGCGGCGATCTCCTTTCGCGTCAGGCCGGCGGCAACGTGACCGGCGACGCGCCTTTCTGCCGCGGTCAGTCCGAACAGCGCAGCAATGGCGTCCAGCGCCGGGATTGGTGCTGAACCGGCCGCGGCGATGAAGATCGCTGCGGCGGCGCGCTGCGAGATGCGCGCCGAGATTTCACGCCGTGCCAGCGGCATCACATGGGCCACCGCCGGAACGGCCGTCCTGGCCAGGGGAATGTTGATACCGCAAGGTCCGAGCGCGAATTCGTCGCGCGTGCCGAGCTGGACGGCGCGGCCGATCGCGGCGTTGGCGTTGGCATAGGTGAAGGAAAGCTGTCCGCGCACGCAAGCGACCGAGATGTTTTCGGCGAGCAGCGCTTCGGCTGCCGGGTTGGCGAAGATGATGGTCATGTCTTCGGCGACGATCAGCACCGGATAGTCGAGGCTTTCGATGATGGAACGGAAGATTTCGGCCTTGCGCCGCTCGGCTTCGAACAGGTCGCCGATGGTCACCGCGCGCCGCACATGCGGCGCCAGCAGGCAGACAAGCTCGATATCCTCGCAGGAAATCTGGCGCCTGTCCTTGTCGGTAACCACCATCAGCGTGCCGATCCGGGTCGGCCGCTTCATCAACGCCACCCAGAAGAAATCGTCCAGCCGGTTGGGTTTCACCCATTCGCGCACGATGCGGCTTTCGAGCCATCTCTGTCGCGTATCCGGACCTTGCAGGGCGTAGATCGAATCGACGGTGAACGGCACGTCGATCTCCATCTTGGGAACCGCCGCATAGAATGGCACTTGCGAGCCGTAGTCATGCTTCAACGGCTCAAGAACTGCAGGATCGCCGCAGGATACCGAAAACCGCGCGGAGCTGCTGATCGTATCGATGACGGCGAGCATGGCAAGCTGGCCTTCCGCTAGGCTGCAGATGGCCTCGAGTGTCGCCTGCCAGCGGTCGACATCGGCAATCGAATCGTAGATCGCCTCAACGACCTGCGGCAATGCGCGACCGGCCGTGCCCGCCAGCGATGACATGAGCCCCTCTCATTTGCCGCCCTTGAGGCGACGAAGCATCAACTCCTAGAATAACGCTGCGTAAGGTTGCCAACAACCCATTTCATCTGCTTCGGGCGGTCGCGAAGATCCCAAAAACGCATCGCTTCCCCGCCAGCCATTTGCTCGTCAGTTGCGGCAAGACCCTTGCCTTCGTAATGCCATGACGCCATAAGCAGGAACAGGCGCCGCCGCAGCCGCCGCGAGGACTTGCTACAAGGACTTGCCACGAGGATTTGGATGAAAACTTTCCTTCTGCAGTTTTTCACCTGGTGGAACAGCCAGACGCTGGGAACGCGCTTCCATACCTGGCGGCACGGCAAGATGGTCGGGCAGGACGAAGTCGGCAACGTCTACTATGAGGGCGGCGTCGACTCAGAAGGCCGCACCCGCCGCTGGGTCATCTACCGCAACTATTCGGAGGCCTCGGCGATCCCGCCCGGCTGGCATGGCTGGATCCATCACCGGGTCGACGTCGCGCCGCCAAGCGAAGACTACAAGCCGCGCGACTGGCAAAAGCAGCATTTGCCGAACCTCACCGGCAGCCCCGCAGCCTATCGCCCGAAGGGCTCGGTGCTGACCAATCAGCATCGCCCGCAGGTGACGGGCGATTACGACGCCTGGACGCCCGGTTCGTGATCGATCGCCGAGATACGGCACGGTCCTTTGTCGCCACAATTGCTGTTTAGCTGTTTGCTGATCCGACAGCAGCAACTAGCCTTGGCGTTAAGAGAATCACCCGGGCGCAAACCACCGGACTTTGCATGAACATGTTCAGCCGAATCTTGACAGGCGGACTAACCGCGGTCGTCGTCGCTTCGACGGCTACGCTTGCTGCTGCGCAGGAGTTGGCGCCGCCGGACGCGCCGGTGGCGCCTGCAGCACCCGCAGTATCCGACCGCGTCACCAATCCCGTCGCTGAATTCGCCGGCATCGACAAGATCACCGGCCGTATCATCACCTTCGACGTCTATATCGACGAGACGGTGCAGTTCGGTGCTTTGCAGGTGACGCCGCGCATCTGCTACTCGCGGCCGGAAAACGAAGAGCCGAAGACGGATTCGTTCGTCGAGGTCGACGAGATCACGCTCGACCGGAAAATCCGCCGTATCTTCACCGGCTGGATGTTTGCCGAAAGCCCCGGGATCAATGCCGTCGAGCACGCCGTCTATGATATCTGGCTGAAGGGCTGCAAGCAGAAGTCCGACGTGCCGGCACCCGCTGCCCCCAAAACCAACTAGAGTCCTGTCAGCGCGGCGGCGGATACACCGCGCCTTGCGGAACCGCCTTGTTGTCCGTGCGTTGGGGCCTGTCTACGGAGGAGGTTGCCGTGATGATGGCCAACAAGAACGAGCTTCTCGACATCGAAAAGGGATTCTGGACCGGCGACACGGCCTATTTCAAGGCCAATGCCGACACCGAGTGCCTGGTGGCCTTCCCACAAATGGCGCAAGCGATGAGCAATAGCGATCTTGCCGAAACCGCGGCGGACCCGAACCGCTGGCGCGATCTCGACATCGACCTCAAGGGCATCATCGAGCCGGGCAGCGACATCGTCATGCTGACCTACGAGGCGCGGGCGACGCGGCAAAATGGCGAACCTTATGCGGCGCTGGTCAGCACCGGCTATGTCCACCGCGTCAATGGCTGGAAGATGATGTTCCACGCACAGACGCCGCTGGAGATCGCAGCGAAAAGCTGACCGGCCGCTGGATCACGGAAAAAACACAGCCTCACCCTTCAGTGCCTCGGCGAGCATCTTCTCGTACTTGCCGCGCGGCACGTCGATTGCGCCGAAACGTTTGAGATGCTCGGTGGTGAACTGCGTATCGAGCAGCGCAAAGCCGCGCGCCTTCAATCGTTCGACGAGGTGAACCAGGCAAGCCTTCGAGGCGTCGGTCTCCCTGGCGAACATGCTCTCGCCGAAAAACACGCGGCCGAGCGATACGCCGTAGAGGCCGCCGACCAGCCGGTCGTCGTGCCAGGCCTCGACGGAATGGCAATGGCCCATCCGATGCAGCTCGACATAGGCTTCGCGGATCGGCGCGTTGATCCAGGTCGACCGCCGTTCCTCGCGTCTTTCGGCGCAGGCGTCGATCGTCGCCTCGAAATCGAAATCGATGCGGAACTCGAACGGGTTCTTGCGGATCGTCTTCCTCAGGCTCTTCGGTATGTGGAACCCGTCGAGCGGGATGATACCGCGCGTCTCCGGCCGCACCCAGAACACTTCGGGGTCACTGGCGTTTTCGGCCATCGGGAAGACGCCGGAGGCATAGGCTTTGAGCAAAAGGTCGGTCGGGATGCGATAGCCGGGTGCGTAGGGACGGGTCATCGCGTCGCCCCTGTGTCACTCGCCTTCGGCCAGGTATTTTTCCAGCCAATGGATGTCGTAGTCGCCGTTGGCGATGTCGGCGTTGCCGACGAGGTCGCGAAACAGCGGCAGCGTCGTCTTGATACCGTCGACGACGAATTCGTCGAGTGCGCGCCGCAGCCGCATCATGCATTCGACGCGGTTGCGGCCGTGCACGATCAGCTTGCCGATCAGGCTGTCGTAGTAGGGCGGGATCTTGTAGCCGGAATAGACGCCGGAATCGACACGGATGCCGAGCCCGCCCGGCGTGTGGAAATGTGTGATGGTGCCGGGCGAGGGGGTGAAGGTGCGCGGATCCTCGGCATTGATGCGGCATTCGATGGCATGGCCGTGGAAGCGGATATCTTCCTGGCGCACCGAAAGCCCGCCGCCCGAGGCGACGCGGATCTGCTCGTGCACGAGGTCGATGCCGGTAATCGCTTCGGTCACCGGATGCTCGACCTGCAGGCGCGTATTCATTTCGATGAAATAGAACTCGCCGTTCTCATAGAGGAATTCGATGGTGCCGGCCCCGGAATAGCCGAGATCGGCGATCGCCCTTGCGCAGACGCCGCCAATATGGGCGCGCTCCTCGGCATTGAGCGCCGGCGAGGGCGCCTCTTCCCAGACCTTCTGGTGGCGGCGCTGCAGCGAGCAGTCGCGCTCGCCGAAATGCACGCCGCGCCCGGCGCCGTCGCCGAACACCTGCACTTCGATATGACGCGGCTTCTGCAGATACTTCTCGATATAGACGGCATCGTCGCCGAAGGCCGCACCCGCCTCCGAGCGTGCCGTCTGCAGCGCGACCTCGAGGTCGGCCTCGCTATGCGCCACTTTCATGCCGCGCCCGCCGCCGCCGGCCGACGCCTTGATGATCACGGGATAGCCGATCTCGGCGGCAATGCGCTTGGCTTCCTTTTCCTCCGTGACCGCGCCGTCGGAACCGGGCACCACGGGGATGCCGAGGCGCTTTGCCGTGCGCTTGGCCTCGATCTTGTCGCCCATGATGCGGATATGGTCGCCGGTCGGGCCGATGAAGGTGATGTTGTGCGCGGCCAGGATATCGGCGAACTTGGCGTTCTCCGACAGAAAACCGTAGCCGGGATGCACCGCGTCGGCGCCGGTAATCTCGCAGGCGGCGACGATCTGGTGGATGTTGAGATAACTGTCGCGCGACGGCGGCGGACCGATGCAGACGCTCTCGTCGGCGAGACGCACATGCATGGCGTCGGCGTCGGCGGTCGAGTGCACCACCACCGTCTGGATGCCGAGCTCCTTGCAGGCGCGCAGCACCCTGAGGGCAATTTCGCCGCGATTGGCGATGAGGATTTTCTGGAACATCTTTCGCCTGTTCCCGGCTCTACTCGATCACGACGAGCGGCATGCCATATTCGACCGGCTGCGCATCTTCGAACAGGATCGCCGTCACCGTGCCGGCGCGCGGCGAGGGGATCTGGTTCATCGTCTTCATCGCCTCGATGATCAGCAGCGTCTGGCCTTCCTTGACCTTCTGGCCGATTTCGATGAACGCCTTGGCGTCGGGCGACGGTGACAGGTAGGCGGTGCCGACCATCGGCGAGGCGACGGCGTTCTTCGACATTTCGGCCGCTGCCGGTGCGGCGGCTGCCGCAGGCTGCGCGGCTGCCGGCGCATAGGCCGGCGGCGCTGCGGCGACCGCATGGACCGCCGGCGCCTGCCGCGACACGCGCACCTTGAGGTCACCCAGCTCGACCTCGATCTCGGTCAGGTTGGTGTCGTTCAGTATGCCCGCCAGATCGCGGATCAACTGCTGGTCAACACCGTTCTTCTTTATCGACATTTTCGAGCCTTCTGTTTGTTGGCCGGTCATAGGCGTGCAGCCAGCGCCTGCAGCGCCAGCGTGTAGCCGAGCGGCCCGAACCCGCAGATCATGCCGACAGCGACCGGCGCGACCATGGAGACGTGGCGGAATGGTTCCCGCGCGTGGATGTTGGAGAGATGCACCTCAGCGACCGGCAGCGGCGCGACGGCGCGGATGGCATCGTGAATGGCAATCGAGGTGTGGCCGTAGGCGCCCGGATTGATGACGATTGCGACGGCCTTGTCGGCGGCCTCCTGGATCCAGTCGACGAGGTCGCCCTCATGGTTCGACTGGCGGAAATCGATCTCCAGCCCAAGTGCGGCACCCGCCTGCTTGCAGTCGTCGGCGATCGCGGCAAGCGTCTTACCGCCATAGATGCCCGGCTCGCGCTTGCCGAGCGCGTTGAGATTGGGGCCGTTCAGGACGAAAACCGTTTTCAAAAAATGCCGACCTTTCCCGGCGCGGCTAAGCCGGCGCGCCGGACCCTCTATAATGGGCATAGACGCTGGCGAAAAGAGCGCAAGTGCGTTCTTTCGCCGTCCACAACAGCCGGAAAACGGCCCGCGCCAGAAACCCCCAGCCTAATCGAAACTCGGAAGCTAATCAGAGCGCGGCCTTTACCGCCTCGATCTTTTCGGCCAGCACTTCCTGTCCAAGCGCGCCGAACACAACCTCGTTGCCGACGACGTAGGACGGCGTTCCGGTGATGGCGAGCTTGGTGGCGAGATCATAGGTCTTGGAGAAGGCCTCCGTGATGCTCGGGTCCTTCATCTTTTCGCGCAGCGCCGCCTCGTCGACGCCGAGCGACAGCGCCACCTTGATCGCCGCTGCCTCGGTGGCGCGCCCCTGGCCGCCGAGCAGCGCGTTGTGGAATTCGCCGTATTTCTCCGGCTTCATCAAATGGAAGGCCATCGAGACGACGCTCGCCTTCTGCGAATCCGGGCCGAGGATCGGGAACTCCTTGAGCACGAAACGCAGGTCCGGATCGGCTTTGGTCAGCGCCTGCATATCCTCGATGGCGCGTTTGCAGTAGCCGCAATTGTAATCGTAGAACTCGACGATGGTGACCTTGCCGTTCGGGTTGCCGACAACACCGTCGAAGGCGGAGTTGAAGATCTGGTCCTTGGCGTCTTTGATGACGCCGAGACTGGCGAGCCGCTGCTCTTCCTTCTGCTTGGCCTCGAGCGCCTGCTGGGCCTCGAGAAGCACTTCCGGGTTCTTCAGGAGATAGTCGCGGACGATGCCTTCGACTTCGGTGCGGTCGAGCTTGGTTTCCGAGGATGCCGTCTGGGCAAGCTGCGCCGTACCGGCCTTCGCCGTCTGCGGATTTCCGGCGACGAAGCCGAACGCCAGCATGGCGAGAGCGGCTGCCACTCCGGTAGTGCCCAGCAGGATTGCCTTGTTCATGATCCTCGATCCTCTTGCCTGTGTTCGGGTCCGCTCGGTTCGGCTGTGTCGCAGCGTGCGTCCGAAAGGTTCACTTCTTCTTACCTGATGGTGCGTAGTTTATAATGTCCTGCGCGCGAAGCCAGCCCGGCTCGCCCCGCTTCATGCTCTGCTGCGCCCGCATGGCGAAGATCTTCGCGTTCTTGTAGTCGCCGGAATAGAAATGCCCTTCGGCGGTCGCGAGCTCGGCGGCCGGGATATTGCCGAGTTCGCCATAGGCCTGTGCCAGATAGCGGTATCCGGCGGCGTTTTCGCGGTCGCGCCCGAGGCCGGTGTTGATCTGCGCCACTGCCTTCTTCAGCGAATCCGGCGTGCCGATGGCCATCAGCGCCTGGCCGTAGGAGACCGGCAGCAGCCCGGATCGCGCCGGATCGAGGCTGACCGCCTTGGCATAAGCTTCCGCGGCATCCTTCGGCCTGTTCGCCTTCATCAGGATGTCGCCGCGCAATTCCTGGAAATAGGGATTTTTCGGCTGTTCCTTGATCAGCGCGTTGGTCTTGGTGAGCGCCGAGGCCAGATTGCCGAAAAGATAAGTCATCTGCGCGTCGCCATAGCGCGCGGCGAGGCTGCCGGGGTTCTTGCGCATCAATCGCGACGCCGCTGCCTGGCCTTGCATATAGGCGGCGATCTTGATGCGCATCATGTCGTGGCGCTGCTGCAGTGCCGGCGGGTCGACCTTGTCGACGTAAGGGCTCTGCTTCACCAGCACTTCGAGATTGGCGATACGCTCCTGCGGCATCGGATGGCTGATCCTGTAGGGATCGACATGGGCGCCCGAGAGCGACAATGCGTTCTGGAAACGGTTGAACGTCTTCAGCATGCCCATGCCGGACTGGCCGGTAGCATTGAGATAAGCGATTGCCGAACGGTCGGCGGTCATCTCTTCGGTGCGCTGATAGGCGAGGATGCTGCGTTGCGCCATCTCGCCGCCGCCGGCCATCACGCCCATGCCGGCCCCGGCGAGGCCGCGGCTGTTGCTGGTGGCGCCGGCCACCATGGCGCCGGCGCCAAGCAGCGTCGCCAGGATCGCCATCGTCTTGGCGCGCTCGAGCTGTTCGCGCAATTTTTGCTGGTGCCCGCCGGCGATATGGCCGGCCTCGTGGGCGATGACGCCGATGATCTCGTTGGGCGTTTCGGCCGTCATCAGCGCGCCGGTGTTGATGAACAGACGACGGCCGGCAACGAAGGCGTTGAAGCTCTGATCGTTGACCAGCACGATGTTGATGGCATCGTTTGACAAGCCTGCTGCCTTGAAGATCGGCCGCGCGTAATCGCGCACCAGCGCCTCGATCTCGGCATCGCGCACCACCGGCACATTCTGCGCAAACGCATTGACCGAGCCGGCTATAGCGACCACCGCGGCAAGCGAAAGCGTCGCGAAAGAGCGCGCTGTCCTGGCGATCGTCGATTTGGGTCGGCTCAACATGGCAGGTCCACTGGTAGACGAGCGGGCGAAGGATGAAAAGTCGGCACCTTAAACTTACCGAACTTGTGATCCCCACATCAATCGGGCATTTGTGCGGCGCGGCGAGCATGGCCGGCACGTGCGGACAAGTGTGGTGGATTGAAAAATGGTTGTTTCGCTTTCGCGCCGCGGCGCGGTCGAGCCGTTCCACGCCATGGACATCCTGGCCGAGGCGAATCGGCTGAAGGCCAAGGGCGTGCCGGTCGTTTCCATGGCTGTCGGCCAGCCCTCCGACCCGGCGCCGGCCGGGGTTCGCGAAGCGGCGGCCAATGCCTTGAAAGCAGGCCGCATCGGCTACACCGACGCGCTGGGCCTCGCCGGCTTGCGCAAGGCGATCGCGGCGCATTATGGCGAGCATTATGGGCTTGATGTTTCGCCCGAGCGGATAGCCGTCACCACCGGATCGTCCGCCGCCTTCAACCTTGCTTTCCTGGCAATGTTCGATCCAGGCGACCGCGTCGCCATCGCCGCGCCCGGCTATCCGGCCTATCGCAACATTTTGGCTGCGCTCGGCATCGACATCGCCGAGATCGAACTCGACGGCGCCGCCTATCTCCATGCCGAGCACCTGAAAGACGCGCACCGCGAAAAACCGCTGAAGGGCGTGCTGTTCGCCAGTCCGGCCAACCCGACCGGCGCGGTCATCCCGGCCGGCGATCTCGAGGCGCTGGTCAAGATGGCGCAAGAGCTCGGCATCGCTGTGATCTCAGACGAAATCTACCATCGGCTGGCCTATGCAGCGCCCGACACGACGGCGCTTTCTTTCGGCGCGGATGTGACGGTGATCAACTCCTTCTCGAAATATTATTGCATGACCGGCTGGCGTATCGGCTGGATGGTGCTGCCGCAGGAACTCGTACGGCCGGTCGAACGCATCGCCCAGAGCCTCTATATCTCGCCGCCCGAACTGTCACAGATTGCCGCGATCGAAGCGTTCAAGGCGACGCAAGAGCTGGAAGCGGTGAAGGCGCGTTACGCCTGGAACCGCGAGTTGCTGATGAAACGCCTGCCGGAACTCGGCTTTGCGCTGGCCGCGCCCATGGACGGCGCCTTCTATGCCTTCTGCGATGTCACCCGGCACACCAATGACAGCATGGCGTTTGCGCGCCGGATGCTGGCCGAGGCGCATGTGGCGGCGACACCCGGCCGCGATTTCGATCCGTTGCAGGGCCATCGCACGATGCGCTTTTCCTACGCCGGCAGCCACGACGACATGGTCGAGGCGATGGCGCGTATCGAACGCTGGCTGAAGTAGCGGGGGCGACGATGCCGGAGCTTGAACAGGCGCCCCAACTTGAACAGGCGTTGCGCGAGGTGGCCGCCGAAATGGCGGAGCGTACTGATCGCGGCGACGTTGCCAGTTATATTCCCCAGCTGGGCAAGATCGACCCGAAAAAATTCGGTATTGCCGCGGTGACCAATGACGGCCGCGTGCTGACCGCGGGCGACGCCGACGAGGCGTTTTCGATCCAGAGCATTTCGAAGGTGTTCACGCTGACGCTGGCGCTCGGCAATGTCGGCGACGCACTGTGGCAGCGGGTCGGACGCGAGCCTTCGGGCAACCCGTTCAACTCGATCGTCCAGCTCGAGCATGAGAACGGCATTCCGCGCAATCCGTTCATCAATGCCGGCGCCATCGTCGTCTCCGACATCCTGCTCGCCGGCCACCAGCCGCGCGAGGCGATCGGCGAGATCCTGCGCTTCATCCAGTTCCTGGCCGATGACGATACGATCATTATCGATCGCGAGGTCGCGGCTTCCGAACGCGCCACCGGTTTTCGCAATTTCGCGCTTGCCAACTACATGAAATCATTCGGCAATCTTTACCACGCGCCGGAGCTGGCGCTGGGTGTTTATTTCCACCATTGCGCGATCGCCATGAGCTGCCGGCAACTGGCTCTGGCCGGGCGCTTTCTCGCCAATGGCGGCAACAATCCGGCGACCGGGCATTCCGTCGTCTCAGCCGAGCGCGCCCGCCGCATCAGCGCGATGATGCTGACCTGCGGCCACTATGACGGCTCCGGCGACTTCGCTTTCCGCGTCGGTATTCCCGGCAAGAGCGGTGTTGGCGGCGGCATATTGGGGATCGTGCCGGGCGTCGCCTCGCTTGCCGTGTGGTCGCCTGGCCTCAACGCCAACGGCAATTCCAGGCTGGGTTCGATCGCGCTGGAAAAACTGGCGAAAACGATGAACTGGTCGATCTTCGCGCCATAGTGTTGTCGCCCGGAATCGGACAAGAAAAATCCCGCGCCGCCGATTGGGCTGCGCGGGATTCTTTGTCAGAAAATCAAGATAAGCTACGGAAAGGCTTAGAAAAAGCCCTTCCGCTGCCACCAGCCGGCACGCTTCGGCTTCTCCTCGGCTTTTGGCTCCTCAGTCTTTGCCTCGTCGGGGACGATCGAGGAGACGACCGGCACGACCGGAGCATCCACCGGTGCGGGCTTGCGCCGCGACGGCCGGCCCTTCGGCGTTTCCTTGGCAGCCGCCACTTCGGTCTCCTGCGACACCGACGCAGGGGTCTCGTCGGAAGCCACCGACGCGGCCTCGGCAGCCGATGTCTCGGCGCCCGCAATCTCGGCAACTGCTTCCGCCGCAGCCTTCTTCGGCTTGGCGGCACGGCGCGGCTTCTTTGGCTTTTCGGCGCTCGGCGTGTCGTCGTTCGCCGGAGCACGCGCCGCAAGCTCTTCGGCAGGCGGCGCCCCTTCCGGCTCGCCGGTCACGGGCTCTGCTTCCGACACGGCACCTTCTGCCATGTCGGCCGGCTCGCCGGCGCTGGCTTCGACGCCGTCTTCGCCGTCTTCACGGCGATTGCGCTTGCCGCCGCGCTTGCCGCGCCGGCGTTTCTTGCCGTGACCGTCGTCCGCCGCCTCCACCGTTTCGGCAACACCGGCCGGCGCTTCACGTTCCGCTTCGGCGCCTTGATCGCTGGAGGCTACGAGGGCGTCGTCCGTCGGCACCGAGATGGAAGCACCTTCCACAGGAGCGCCAAGCTCGCGCTCGCCGTGCTCGCGATCGCCATGTTCGCGGTCCCCGTGTTCACGATCCCCATGTTCGCGGTCCTTGCCGCCGCGCCGCCTGCGGCGCTTGCGGCGCTTGCGATCGCGGCCTTCGCCGTCCTCGCCGGACCTTGGCTGCTGCGGCTGCTGGGCAGTGCGTGGCTGCTCAGCCTGCACCGGTGCCTCGTCTTCCTCCTCGATGACGATCTCGTCCTCGGGTTCTTCCGGCTCGACATAGGCCGGGAACGCGCGGGCCTCGACAAAGCCTTCCGGCTTGTCGGCCAGCGCGCCGCGGAAGATGGCATAATGCTGCGCTCCGACTGTGTCATCGGCTTCGATGGTGATGGTCACGCCGAAGCGGTGCTCGAATTCCACCAGTGTGCCGCGCTTGTGATTGAGCACATAAAGCGCCGTCGCCGCCGGCGTCCGCACCGTGATGTGGCTGCGCGAATCCTTGAGCAGGAATTCCTCGATCGCTCGCACCACCATCAGCGCGACCGACGAATCGGAGCGCACATGGCCGGTGCCGCCGCAATGCGGGCAAGGCTTCATCGTCGATTCCAGAACGCTGGCACGGATGCGCTGGCGCGACATCTCCATCAGGCCGAAATGCGAGATGCGGCCGACCTGGATGCGGGCACGATCGTTCTTGAGGTGATCCTTCAGCCGCTTCTCGACGGAGCGGTTGTTGCGGTTCTCCTCCATGTCGATGAAGTCGATGACGATCAGGCCGGCGAGATCGCGCAGCCTCAATTGCCGGGCGACTTCCTCGGCGGCTTCCAGATTGGTGTGGAGTGCGGTGTCCTCGATCGAGTGCTCCTTGGTGGAACGGCCCGAATTGACGTCGATGGCGACCAGCGCTTCCGTCTGGTTGATGATGATATAGCCGCCGCTCTTCAGCGTCACCTGTGGCTGCAGCATGCGGTCGAGCTGCGCTTCGATGCCGTTGCGCACAAAGATCGGCGTCGTGTCGCGGAACGGCTGAACCACCTTGGCGTGACTCGGCATCAGCATGCGCATGAAGTCCTTGGCCTCGCGGTAGCCTTCTTCGCCGGAAACCAGGATCTCGTCGATGTCCTTGTTGTAGAGGTCGCGCACCGAGCGCTTGATCAGGCTGCCTTCCTCATAGACCAGGGCAGGGGCCGTCGATTGCAGCGTCAGATTGCGGACGTTTTCCCAAAGCCGCATGAGGTATTCGTAGTCGCGCTTGATCTCTGCCTTGGTGCGGCTTTCGCCGGCCGTACGCAGGATGACACCCATGCCTTGCGGCACTTCGAGATCGGCGACCACTTCCTTCAGCCGCTTGCGGTCCTGCGCATTGGTGATCTTGCGCGAAATGCCGCCGCCGCGCGCCGTGTTCGGCATCAGCACCGAATAGCGGCCGGCCAGCGACAGATAGGTAGTCAGAGCCGCGCCCTTGTTGCCGCGCTCTTCCTTGACGACCTGCACCAGCAGGATCTGCCGGCGCTTGATCACTTCCTGGATCTTGTACTGGCGGCGGACCGGCTTGCGGCGGTTGCGCACTTCTTCCAGCGCGTCCTCGGCACCGACCGATTCGACCTCGTGATCGTCCGGATGCGAGGATTGCACCTCTTCCAGCATGCCACGGTCATTGTCTTCGGACGTCGCTTCGCCGCTTGTCTCGGCCCCGCTTGTCTCGACTTGTGGGACGGCTTCGGAGATTACGTCGGCATCGACGCTGGCGGCGATGGAACTCGATCCGCCTTCGGACGGCTCGGTCTCGCCGCGATCGACGACTTCATCACTCTGTCCGGTGGCATCCTCGCTCTGTCCGGCAGTGTCGGACATGGTGTCGCCATTGTCGGTAGCGGCATCCAGGTTTTCTGCGACGGAATCTTCGCCGTTCTCGCCATTCTCACCGTCGGCCGCGCCTGCCTCGCGCCTGTGCTCGCCACGGTCGCGGCTCTTGCCGCCGCGCCGGCGTCCGCGCTTGCCACGGTCGCGGTTCTGGCGGTCCTCGCCTTCGGCGGCTTCCTCGTCCTCTTCGTCCTGGGCTTCCTGTGCTTCCGCACGCAGCAGCGCCTGACGGTCGGCGACCGGAATCTGGTAATAGTCGGGGTGTATTTCACTGAAGGCGAGGAAACCGTGACGGTTGCCGCCATATTCGACGAAGGCTGCCTGAAGGGAGGGTTCGACGCGCGTTACGCGGGCGAGATAGATATTTCCTTTGAGCTGCTTCTTGTCCTGGGATTCAAAGTCGAATTCTTCGATACGGTTACCGCGAACGACGACAACGCGTGTTTCCTCCGGGTGGGAGGCGTCTATCAGCATTTTGTTGGGCATTATTTCGTTTCCCCCCGGCAGCCGTCGGCCGCAGCTTGCGGGGCAATGCCCGCTGCCGTGGACCTGGAACATGGGTGCCGGACAATTGAACGTCCGCCGGCCGCTGCCTGAGCGCCATGGCGGTGCCGCCCGCAGCCGTAGTGGCGCGGTTTGTTGCGGACCTTTCCATGATTGCGCTTGAAGCCATCGTAACCAGCAGAACCTTTTGAACCAAAGCCCGGGAAAAACCGGACCAGCTTGTTTGCTCATACAGAGCCGGCACGGGACAATCCCGGCCGTTTTGCTCACGCAGGCGATTCCCCCGCCACGGGAGCACGCCTGCGAAAATCGTCGCGATCACCGATGCCTTCTTCGCCTGAAGCGAAAGGAGCCGTCTTGCGTCTGACCTGTAGCAGGAAGCTGCGGAGGAGGACGGTTCCAGGATTGCAGTGATCCACCATCGCTTTTATGATTTGGCGGGTTGGAAGGCAACCCCGATTCCCGATGCCGGCAAAAAGCCGTTCCGCAGGGGAAGCAGAGGTCTCACGCCTTCCATGAAAAGGCTTGGTTAACCTTCTCTGGATACCAATCGTTAATCGAGTTCGCGGCCTGACCGTCACTTCGACAGTCAATCGGTCATGACGCCAAACGGGAGCGACTGGTAGAAAGATGGGACTGGCAGGCTTCGCAGACAAGGGCCGTCATAATGGAGGCTGGTTCTTCCGCGCCGCTTGCCTGCTGCCGCTGATCCTGGCTTGCCTGGTCTTTTCGCCGCTTTCGCGTGCTGCCGACGCACCGCTCGGCGCGACAAGCTACAAGATGGCCGGCGATGCGACCAAGATGCGCATTGTCATCAATTTCGACCGCGAGCCCGATATCAAATGGTTCCTGCTGCGCGGCCCCGATCGTCTGGTCATCGATCTGCCGGCCACGAGATTCGCCCTCAATGCCAAGGATGTGAAGCCGCGCGGCCTTGTCCGCGCCGTGCGCTATGGCGATCTCGGCAAGGGGAAATCGCGGCTGATTCTCACCGGCAAGGGACCGTTCGCCGTCGACAATCTCGACGTGCTAAAGAATGATGACGGCAACGGCTACCGCATCGCCGTCGACATGTCAGCGGCATCGCAGCGGGAATTCGATGCAGCGCTTGCCAATCAGGCGTTGACCACCGGCTCGACGGTCTCCGCCGACAAGGCCGGCAGGGTCGGTACTGGGCCGGTCTCCAATCCGGGCCATCGTTTCACCGTCGTCATCGATCCGGGCCATGGCGGCATCGACGGCGGCGCCGAAGGCCTGAACGGTACGGTCGAGAAGAACGTGACGCTCGCCTTTGCCATGGAACTGCGCGACAAGCTCGCCGCCAGCGGCAAATACGACGTGTTCTTGACGCGTGAGACCGATGTGTTCCTGCGGCTCGACGACCGCGTGCGCATTGCCCGCCAGCATGAGGCCGACCTGCTCATCTCGATCCATGCCGACACGATCAGCGTCAAGGGCATTCGCGGCGCAACCGTCTACACCGTGTCCGACAAGGCTTCCGACCCGCAGGCGCAGGCGCTTGCCGACCGTGAAAATCTTTCCGACCAGTTCGCCGGCATGGAGATCAAGGACGACAACAAGGAAGTGACCGATATCCTGATCGACCTGATCCGCCGCGAGACGCATAATTTTTCGATGAGCTTCGCCCACACTCTTGTCGGCCAGCTTTCCACCAGCGTCGGCCTGATTAACAACCCGCAGCGTTCTGCCGGCTTCAAGGTGCTGAAGGCGCCGGACGTTCCGTCCGTGCTGGTCGAACTCGGCTATCTGTCGAACGCCAAGGACGAGGCGCAGTTGCTCAGCGCCGATTGGCGCAGCAAGGCCACCCAGAGCATAACCAACGCCGTTGCGCTGTTCGCTTCGGCCAGGAGCGGAACGGGGGCCGGAGGCTGAAATGCCCGCCATCGCCCACAACCTGAGGCAGCGTTGCACGGCGACAACACCCAGTGCTTTTATTTTCGGCATTCGAGACCGAAATTCCACGCTGCCGTATTTTGCCCACATGGTCGCGACATGGGTTTGCGATTACGGGTTGGGATCGTCCCGAAAGCTTGCGCGAAGGGCGGCTTCGTTTAGGAAATTCCCGAACCAAGGACTGGAGCGGGTATGATTCGTCTCATTGGCTATTTCTTCGGCATCGGCACGACGCTGGCCCTTTTGGTCGCGGCGGGCGTGGCAATTTATATCAGCCATTTGTCGAAGGACCTGCCCGATTACGAGGTGCTGGCCAAATACGAACCGCCGGTGACGACCCGCATCCATGCGTCGGATGGCGCGCTGATGGCCGAGTATGCGCGCGAGCGGCGGCTTTATCTGCCGATTCAGGCGGTCCCGGATCGTGTCAAGGCGGCCTTCCTGTCGGCCGAGGACAAGAATTTCTACAATCACCCCGGCATCGACGTGACCGGCCTTGGCCGCGCCATCATTGTCAACCTGCAGAATCTTGGCTCGGGCAAGCGCCAGGTCGGCGCCTCGACGATCACCCAGCAGGTGGCGAAGAACTTCCTGTTGTCTTCAGACCAGACCTACGAGCGCAAGATCAAGGAGATGATCCTCGCCTTCCGCATCGAGCAGGCCTACTCGAAGGATCGCATTCTCGAGCTCTACCTCAACGAGATTTTCTTCGGCTTCGGCGCCTATGGCGTCGCCGGTGCTGCACTCACCTATTTCGACAAATCGGTGAACGAGCTCACCGTGGCCGAGGCCGCCTATCTCGCCTCTCTGCCGAAGGGGCCGAACAACTACCATCCCTTCAAGCATGCCGATCGCGCCTTGGAGCGCCGCAACTGGGTCATCGACCAGATGGTCGAAAACGGTTACGTCACGCATGAAGAAGGCGAGAAGGCCAAGGCCGAGCCGCTCGGCGTCACGCCGCGCCGTACGGGCAACTATCTCTTCGCCGGGGAATATTTCACCGAGGAAGTGCGTCGCCAGATCATCGCGCGCTATGGCGAGAATGCGCTCTACGAGGGCGGCCTTTCCGTCCGTACGACGCTCGATCCAAAGATGCAGCTGATTGCCCGCAAGGCCATGCAGAACGGTCTTATGAAGTTCGATACGCTGCGCGGCTACCGCGGGCCGGTCACGAGCATCGACGTTTCCGGCGACTGGGGCGTGCCACTGGGCAACGTCAAGCGACTGGAGGACGTGCCGGAATGGTCGCTTGCCGTCGTGCTCGACAGCTCGGCCACCGGCCTGTCCATCGGCCTGCAGCCGACGCGCCAGATCTCCGGCGAAATCGTCAAGGACCGCGTCGAAGGCACCGTCAGCCGGGAAGACATGAGCTTTGCCATGCGCCACGTGGTAAACGGCAAGACCGTCAAGGCGAGGTCGCCGGCGGACGTGCTGAAGCCGGGCGACGTGATTTTCGTGCAGAAGAACGAGGGTTCGGACAACAGCTACAGCCTGCGCCAGGTTCCCGAAGTGGAAGGCGGACTGATCGCCATGGATCCGCATACCGGACGCGTCCTCGCCATGGTCGGCGGTTTCTCTTACGCGCAGTCGGAATTCAACCGGGCGACGCAGGCCATGCGCCAGCCGGGATCGTCGTTCAAGCCGATCGTCTATTCGGCCGCCCTCGACAATGGCTACACGCCCGCGTCGGTGATCATGGACGGGCCGATCACCATCCAGAGCGGCAACACGACCTGGACGCCCAAGAATTACGACGGAACGGTGGCTGGTCCGGCGACCTTGCGGTCCGGCATCGAGAAATCGCGCAATCTAATGACGGTGCGGCTTGCTAACGATATGGGCATGAAGCTGGTCGTGGAATATGCCGAGCGTTTCGGCGTCTACGACCATCTGGCGCCGTATCTGCCGATGGCGCTGGGATCCGGCGAGACGACGGTGATGCGCATGGTGTCGGCCTATTCGATCATGGCCAATGGCGGCAAGTCGATCAAGCCGTCGCTGATCGACCGTATCCAGGACCGCTACGGCAAGACCGTCTTTAGGCAGGACGAACGCGGCTGCGAAAACTGCAACGCTGCCGAATGGCAGAACCAGCCCGAGCCGGAGCTGGTCGATAATTCCGAGCAGGTGCTCGATCCGATGACCGCCTATCAGATCACATCGATGATGGAGGGCGTCGTGCAACGCGGTACCGGCGCCACCATCAACGAGCTCGGTCGTCACATCGCCGGCAAGACCGGAACGACCAACGACGAAAAGGATGCCTGGTTCATTGGCTATACGCCGAACCTCGTTGTCGGCCTTTATATGGGCTACGATCAGCCGAAAGGTCTTGGCAAAGGCGCGACCGGCGGCGGCCTTGCTGCGCCGATCTTCAAGGATTTTATGCGCGTGGCGCTGGACGGCACGCCCAATGTCGACTTCAAGGTTCCCGAAGGCATGAAGCTGATTGCGATCAATCGCAAGACCGGCATGCGGGCCAGCGCGGGCGACGCCGGAACCATCATCGAAGCCTTCAAGCCGGGTACCGGTCCCGCCGACAGCTATTGGGTGATCGGCATGGGTGCGGACGGCTCCAACGCCACCGGCGGGGCGCTGTCGCCGCAGGCCAACCAGGCCATCCAGTCGGGCGGCGGCGGGCTCTACTGACAATCGTTACATTCGGTCGGGCCCGGCTTGACGATCATGGTCGAGACGGCCCATTCCGCTTTACAGGGGCCGGTGCTTTACAGGGGACGGTGCCGTCCCTATGTATCGCGCCACCAAGCCGCCATTCAGCAACAGGACAGAACAGCCAGCCATGCGCGCGGAAACGCAAAATATTGTCGACGAGATCAGGCAGGCGATAACCCTGCTGAGGAGGCATCTTTGACTGGGACCAAGCCATAAAGCGGCTTGAGTACCTGAATGTCCGTGCCGAGGATTCGAGCCTCTGGAACGAGCCGTTGGAAGCGCAAAAGTTGATGCGCGAGCGCCAGGGCCTCGAGGAAGGCATTGCCGCGGTCAAAGGCCTCACCCAGGCGCTGGAAGACAATATCGGCCTGATCGAGCTTGGCGAGGAAGAGGGCGACGAGGGCGTCGTCGCCGAGGCCGAAGCGGCGATCCGCTCGATGCGCGGCGAGGCCAAGGCGCGGCAGATCGAAACGCTGCTGTCGGGCGAGGCGGACGCCAACGATAGCTATCTCGAAGTCCATGCCGGCGCCGGCGGCACCGAAAGCCAGGACTGGGCCTCGATGCTTCTGCGCATGTATACGCGCTGGGCCGAGCGCCGCCGCTTCAAGGTCGAGGTGCTGGAAGTGCATGACGGCGAAGAAGCCGGCATCAAGTCCGCCACGCTGCTGATCAAGGGCCACAACGCCTATGGCTGGCTGAAGACGGAATCCGGCGTGCATCGTCTCGTGCGTATTTCGCCCTATGACAGCAATGCGCGCCGCCATACCTCCTTCGCCAGCGTCTGGGTCTATCCCGTCATCGACGATACGATCGACATCGACGTTTCCGAATCCGACGTCCGTATCGACACGTATCGTTCTTCGGGATCAGGCGGCCAGCACGTCAACACCACCGATTCGGCGGTCCGCATCACCCATCTCGCCACCGGCATCGCGGTCGCCTGCCAGGCGGAGCGCTCTCAGCACAAGAACAAGGCCAAGGCCTGGGAAATGCTGCGCTCGCGGCTTTACGAGGAAGAGCTGAAGAAACGCGAAGCGGTGGCGAACGCCACGGAAGCGTCGAAGAGCGATATCGGCTGGGGCCACCAGATACGTTCCTACGTGCTGCAGCCCTATCAGCTGGTGAAAGATCTGCGCACCGGCGTCGAGAGCACCAGCCCGTCGAGCGTGCTCGACGGTGACCTCGACGATTTCATGGAAGCCTCGCTGTCGCAGCGGATCGAGGGTGGCGCTGGCGAGACGGTGGCAGACATCGACTGAGGCCGCCGGGCACCAATCCGGCAGGAATGTGGGTTCATCACGCGAGAGTTACGGCCATCGCGCGAGAGTGACCGGCTCTCAACTTGAACTTACCTGTCCTTCTACAACTTTGTTTTTCATCGAATTTCCCAAAGTTGGTTTCCGCTTTTTGACGCGGATGCTTCAGGCCTGCCGGCGCCCAGCCCGGAACCACTGCGAGCCGAATGCCGTTATTGGCGATCCCGCTGCCGGGGATTGATCAGGCCAGGTCTCGTCAATCAGTGCGGCAGGCTGGTTCCGGCTGCAGAGGTCGGCGTTCGGTTTGCGACAGCAATTCCTTGCGCCAACAAAGGAATCAGCACAGCATTCAATGGCTGGGGGGAAAAAAGCATTTATGGCCGGACGCGGCGTATCTGCGACCTGACGATCCGGCCACTGGGAAGACACGTTCCGGGAACGGGCAAGCGAAATGCTTGACAACCGTTGATAGGAACTGCGCTCATGCCTGCTCTCACAACCAGACCGGCCCCAGTCGCCCGCACGGCGCGCCGACTCCTGAATTCACTTGTCGCGGCAGTGGTTTTGATTGCTGCCGCCATTCCATTTGCGGCGCCTGCTCTGGCGCATGATGCCAAGCCGACCGCGGCTATGCCGCAAGGTTGGAGCTATCCGTTCTCCTGCTGCTCTGGCTATGACTGCCGCGAGGTCTCCCAGACATCGATCAGCGAACGCCCCGAGGGCTATGTCATCAAGGGGACGGGGGAAGTCGTGGCCTACAGCGACAAACGCATCAAGAATTCGCCCGACGGCGAATATCACTGGTGCTCCGTTGCCGGCGCCAATGACGGAAGGACCATCTGCCTGTTCGTGCCACCATCGTCCTTTTAGTTTGATGTATGTCGCCGAGGCCTGCCCTTGGGCTTGACCAAGCGTGTGCAGCGGTTTTGGCATCGACATGCATCGATTGGGAACCTGCGCATTGCAGACGACAGGTCTGCTGACAGAGAGTTGTCAGGACCGTTTCTTTATGTTGCCTTTGCCGTAGGGGCGGCGGGCAATTGGGAGGATCGTTCATGACCATCAAGGCGAGCTGCCACTGCAAGGCGACGACGTTCGAGGTTTCGCAAGCGCCGCAGACGGTGACGCAATGCACCTGCTCCTTCTGTTCGAAACGCGGTTCGTTGTGGGCCTATTACGCCCCCTCGCAATTCAGGCTTACCAGCCCGCCGGAGAATGTTTCTTTCTACCAATGGGGATCGAAAACCGTAAAACACGGCTTTTGCGTCACCTGCGGCTGCGGCACCTTCACCGAAACGCCGGACTGGTCGACAGGCGAGCCGAATTTCGACAATCCGAAGATCAGCGTGAATTCGCGGCTGTTCGACGATTTCGATCTCGACAAGGTCGAAGTGGTGGTCATCGACGGCAAGAATCTCTGGTAGCCGGTCGAATTGCGGTGGTCGCGCGAGCCGCTGCAGCCGTGTGGAATTGAGCCGGGGAAAGCTGCAGCAGCGGCTTTTGCTGTTCCGTTTTTCGCCGCATTTCATGTTACAAGTCGCTGGAAGGGCTGATGCGGTGCGCCGTTACGCGGCCGTGGAATGGAGAGGGACCACCATATGAAAAAAATCGTGCTCGCCGTCGTGGCGACGGCTGTGCTCGTGAGCGCATGCACCACCGATCCCTACACCGGGGAGCAGAAGGTTTCCAACACCGCTGCCGGTGCCGGTCTCGGTGCGCTGGCGGGTGCCGGGCTCGGCATGCTTGCCGGCGGCAACGACCGCCGCAATGCGCTGATCGGCGCGGGCATCGGTGCGCTTGCCGGCGGCGCCATCGGCGCCACCATGGACCAGAACGAGGCCGAACTGCGCCGGCAGCTTGAGGGCACCGGCGTCAGCGTCACCCGCACCGGCGACCAGATCATCCTCAACATGCCGTCCGACATCACCTTCAACGTCGACCAGGACGCGGTGAAGCCCGGTTTCTATCCGGTGCTGAATTCGGTGGGCCTTGTGCTGAAGAAGTTCCGGCAGACCACGGTCGACGTGTTCGGCCACACCGACTCGACCGGTGGCGACGAGCACAATTTCGACCTGTCGCAGCGCCGCGCCCTGGCTGTCGCCAACTATCTGTCCGGGCAGGGCGTCGATTCCCGCCGCTTCGCCGTCACCGGCTTCGGCAAGACGCGTCCGATCGCCTCCAACGCGACCGCTGCCGGCCGGGCTCAGAACCGCCGCGTCGAGATCCAGCTGTCGCCACTCACCTGAGGGAAGCGCATGAACCGAGAGCGGCCCCGCAAGAGGCCGTCCTATGGTTATGCCGGACCGCCGGCAGCCGGCGGTCCTTCGTTCGTGATGTCAGGACCGCGCCGGCTGATCGACAATCGCGGCAACGATCCGGCGCACGATCGGAAGCACAATCAGCAGACTGGGAAACGCAACAAGCCATGAAGCGCCCCATGCATAGCTCCAGGCCGCTATAAACCCGTTCGTCCAGCCTGCGCCGATTGCCGTCGAAACCGCCGAGACAATCGAGGACATCAGGATCGAAAGAACGAACGGCATCACCACTGCGCCGTAGGAGGGCGGCAGCTTTCTCAACTTGAAGGTTCGGTCCGGTGATGCTTGCATCGAAATCTCCCAATCAGAAAATGTGCGTAAGCGCTTTTGTGAGGACGATCAGGCGGCATATGCCATCTGCAGCGCCAGTTCCCGAATGAAGTTTTGCAGCGAACGCGGCTCGCGGCCAAGGGCGGCGCGCAACGTCAGGCTGTTCCCGCCGAGTCCGTATTTGGCGTAGTGGCTGTGTACTTTGGCCAGCATCTGCAACTGGCGGTCAGTATAGGGAAGGCGGGCTTTCGCCGCCCAGTCTTGAAATGTCGGCTCGCCTCCTGAAATGGGCCGGCCAAGCGCTTCGCTCATCATGGCAACGACCTCTTCGCGGCTGTGCATACCGTCGGCGCACAGCTCAAGTGTCGCATAGGACAAACGCGCTTCGGTCAGTGCGATCGCCGCCACTTCAGCCACATCGCGATAGTCGACGCGAGCCAGCCTCGCCGTCTTTGGAAACGGCTCCGAGAAAACGCCATGCTCGACGACGGATGGCCAGGCCGCCGCGATATTCTGCATGAAATTGGCAGGGTGCAGAATGGTGTAGTCCATGTTCGTCGAATAGAGGGCAGCTTCGACGGGCACCTTGCTCGCATGGTTTTCCAGTCTCGTATTGGTGGGCTGGATTACCGACGAGAAGACGAATTTCCGAACGCCTGCTCGCGCCGCCGCCTCAACCATGGCAACCCCCATAGCGGCTTCGTCGGGAGTAAAGGCCGGTCCGATGTGGAAGACACCGTCGACACCTTCGACGGCATGTTCAAGGCTCTGATGGTTGCGCAGATCTCCGGTCGCGATCTCGGATGCGCCGGCTTTCCGGGCTTTTTCGGCGGCCGCGGCGTCACGAACAAGCGCTCGAACCCTGGCATTGCGGCGGACGAGTTCAGGCACCACCAAACCGGCAACGCGGCCTGCGGCGCCCACGACCAGGACGGTTGGACTGGATGTTCGCATGACGATCTCCTTCCCTCAAATCTGCCTTTCGGACCTGTTGCAGGGAAGATAAAATGTAGCGAACTGCGTTACAATTGATCGATTTTGCGATAGTTTCTCCCGATTTTCGGGAGAAACCCTGCGATGAGCCGGATAGACGATTTTGAAGCCTTCATTGCCATTGTCGAGCACGGCAGCTTGACGGCTGCCGCACGGCGGCTGAACCGCTCGCTGCAGTCAGTCAGCCGGTCCTTGGCGACGTTGGAGCATGCTGTCGGGGTTGAGCTTCTGCACAGAACGACGCGCCGCTCGACGCCGAGCGAAGCCGGAGCGGCTTTTTTCCAGCGCATCAAACCCGCCATCGAGGAAATAAACGAAGCCAGGCTTCAGGCGGCCAACCGACGATCGGAGCCGTCAGGCACTCTGCGCGTGAGTGCCCCGGTTCTGTTCGGCCCGGATTTCCTCGTGCCGGTCATCGCCGATTATATGCGGACATATCCCCGGGTTGAGGTTGACCTCCAGCTTTCCGATGAATTTGTCGATCTTGATGCCGAGGGCCTCGATTTGGCAGTCCGGATCGGCAATTTGCCGGATTCCAGTCTGCGGGCGAAGCGGCTGGGAGCGTTGCGGCGCGTCGTGTTCGGCGCGCCTTCCTACTTTCTGCAAAGCGGCCGACCGGCCCATCCGCTTGAATTGCCTGAGCATAATTGCATCGTACGAACCGCTGACGGCCGCCCGGGCAAATGGATGTTTCAGATTGAAGGCAAGCCTCGGCCGGTGAAGGTCGCGGGCACTTTCCGGTCGAATTTGATGATATCGATCTATGCAGCCGCGGTTCACGGATTGGGTCTGGGCTACTCGCCGCTTTGGCAGATAAAACACCTGGTGGACGATGGCCGCCTGGAGCTGGTTCTAACCGAATTCGAGCCGGTGCCGGTGCCGATACACGCCGTCTGGCCGGAAGGCAGATCCTCCTCCGCCAAAGTCCGCGCTTTTCTGGATCTGCTGGCGTCCCGCCTGGAGCTCAAGAACCTTTAGGGCGAAGCGATGCACAGCCCCGGAAATTTGCCCGGAAGGGTGTCATCTGGAAGGAGTTGCGCGTCCGCGCGACGCGCAGGCGTTGCAGTCTCAGACCTTGGCGACGATCCGCATGAAGGCCGGCATGTCGTCGCCGAAGCCGACGGTCGCGTCATTGTCTTCCTGCCGCTGGCGGGCAGGGCGCTCGCGCTGCGGCCTGGTGTCGCCGCGTTCGGGCGCGCGCCGTTCGTTGCGATCGGGCGAAGCCTTGCGCTCGCTGTTTTCGGAGCGGATCGCCTCCTTGCGGGCGTGCCGCTCGCCGGTGTCTGCGACCGCGGCTTCGGCCACGACCGGCTGTTCCTCGCTAACCGCTTCCGGCGCCGCTTCCTCGCTGCGCTTGGCGTGGCGTTCACGCGGCTTGCGCTCGCCCCTGTCCTTAGCGTCGTCCTTGCGCCCGGCGCGGCGTGGCGCGCCGCGGCCACGGCGCGGAGCCTCATCTTCGCCGCCCTCGCTGGCGACGACCGTCGACAGGTCGCCGTCGTGCCACTCGATCTTGGTGCCGATCAGCCGTTCGATGGCGTCGATGTATTTGGTGTCCGACTTGGTCGCGATGGTGAAGGATTTGCCCGAGCGTCCGGCGCGGCCGGTGCGGCCGATGCGGTGGACGTAGTCCTCGGCGTGGATCGGCACGTCGTAATTGAAGACATGGCTGACGTCGGGAATATCGAGGCCGCGCGCCGCGACGTCCGAAGCGACGAGGTAGCGCAGCTTGCCGTCACGGAAATTGGCCAGCATCTGCATGCGCGCGCGCTGGTCCATGTCGCCATGCAGGGCGCCAGCGTCGAAATCATATTTCAGCAACGAGCGGAAAAGCTCCGCCACCTCTACCTTGCGGTTGCAGAAGATGATGGCGTTCTTCAGCTCGGCATCCTCGGCCTTCATCAAATTGCGCAGCGTCTCGCGCTTGTCCCAGGGTTTTGGCCCGGATTTCACCAGCCGCTGAATAATGTTGGTGGCGGCCGACGCAGCCTTCGACACCTCGACGCGCACCGGCGCGTGCAGGAATTTCTCGGTGAGCTTGGTGATTTCGGGCGGCATTGTCGCCGAGAAGAACAGCGTCTGCCTGGTGAACGGGATCATCTCGCAGATACGCTCGATATCGGGGATGAAGCCCATGTCGAGCATGCGGTCGGCCTCGTCGATGACGAGGATCTCGACGCCATTGAGCAGGAGCTTGCCGCGCTCGCGATGGTCGAGCAGGCGGCCTGGCGTCGCGATCAGCACGTCGGCGCCGCGCTCGAGCTTCTTGTCCTGCTCGTCGAAGGACACGCCGCCGATCAGCAGCGCGATGTTGAGCTTGTGGTTCTTGCCGTATCTGACGAAATTCTCTTCGACCTGCGCGGCAAGCTCGCGCGTCGGCTCGAGGATCAGCGTGCGCGGCATGCGGGCGCGGGCACGGCCCTTTTCCAGCCGGGTGAGCATCGGCAGGACGAAGGACGCCGTCTTGCCGGTGCCGGTCTGGGCGATGCCCAAAATATCCTTGCCGAGCAAGGCATGCGGAATGGCGCCCGCCTGGATCGGCGTCGGCTCGGTGTAGCCGGCATCGGTAACTGCGGAAAGGACCTTCGGCGACAGGCCGAGGTCTGCGAAGGTCAACGCTTCTTGAGCGATCTGGGTGTCTGAGGACAAGTTTGGCTGTTCTTTGGCTGGTTCGGGGGCGCAACATAAGCAGTCGCGGCAAGCGCCGCGCGCCTGCAAGATTAGTATTGCAGGTAGGCGCAAGCCCACGATTTGTCAACACAAACGGGCGGCATTGGCGCGATTGTGAAGTCGTAACCTTAATCGCGATGGTTACCGCTCGTCGATGGCCCGCTCTTCAGGAAGGCGACATTCTCGCACCAGCGCAGGTGTTGCAGATCAGCAACGCCAGGGTGCATTCATTCTGACCACACCCCAAAGTCTCCGCTGCGTTTCTGGCAGCGGCCTTGACTCCGGCGATCGCGGCCGATGTCGTGGAATTGCCGGTCGCATCAACGTATAACTGGACGGGCCTCTATCTAGGCGCACATGTCGGCGGTGGCAGCAGCAAAGTAGACTGGGAATATACTGTTGGCGGGACGGCTGATCATGATGGCAGCGGCGCCCTGGGCGGCGTCCAGGCCGGTTACAATTTCCAGAGCGGAAATATAGTCTATGGCGTCGAGGCGGACATCTCCGCCGCCCACATCGATGGGGGCACGGCCTGTCCGAACGCCGCTTTCTCTTGCGATTCCGATGTAAAGATGCTCGGATCGCTGCGTGGCCGAATTGGCTATGCGATGGATAGGCTGCTGATCTACGGTACCGGCGGTCTCGGCTTCGGCACTGTTGAGATTAGCACAAGCGGTCCGATCGGGACCAACGGCACCTCGAAAACCAGAGCAGGCTGGACCCTGGGCGGGCCTGGAATATGCCTTTACCGATCACTGGTCGCTCAAGGGCGAATACAAATATTTCCGATCTGGGCAAGGGCGATTATACTGTCGACACCGGCCTGAATGTCGAAGCAAAGGTCCGCATACACACCGGAGTCATCGGCTTGAATTACAAGTTCTGATCGCAACGATCGGCCGCCGCAACAGTCTTGTGTTGTCAAATAGGAACCCGGCCTCGTGCCGGGTTTTTATTTGCACGGTCTGTTCAATACCTGAACTGTTCGGCGAGAATGCGCTCGTTCCACGAATGGTTGGGATCAAACAGCAGCGTCGCCGTCGCCGTCGGCGATTCCCTCACCGTGACCGTCGTCACCGCCTTGACCTCGGTGTGGTCGGCGGCGGCATTCACCGGCCGCTTTTCCGGCTCCAGAATGTCGAAACGCACGATCGCCTTGTTGGAGAGCAGCGCGCCGCGCCAGCGGCGCGGACGAAACGGGCTGACCGGGGTCAGCGCCAACAGCGGAGCGTCGAGCGGCAGGATCGGCCCGTGCGCGGACAGATTATACGCGGTCGAGCCGGCCGGCGTCGCGATCATCACCCCGTCGCAATGCAATTCCTCCAGCCGCTCTTGCCCATCCACGGTGATGCGGATCTTGGCGGTCTGATAGGATTGGCGCCAAAGTGCGACCTCGTTGATCGCCAGCGCCGAAATCGTCTCGCCCTCCGCCGTCACCGCCTGCATCTCCAGCGGGCGGATCGTTTCGGCGACGGCAGCCGCGATGCGCCCCGTCAAACCGCTGGCGCGGTATTCGTTCATCAGGAAACCGATGGTGCCACGGTTCATGCCGTAGACCTTCTTTCCCGTGCTCATCGTCTCGCGCAGGGTCTGCAGCAGAAAGCCGTCGCCACCGAGCGCCACGACGATCCCGGCATCTTCGACGGATGCTTGGCCGTAGCGTGCCGAAAGGCTTTCCAGCGCCGCGTTGGCGTCGGCGGTGCCGGATGAGACGAAGGCGAAACGGCTGGCGGTTTTGCTCATGGCTCTCAACGACAACCGATTGGCGACGACCGATTGGAGACCGGTTGGCGGCGACCGGTTGCTGGGCCGCGCCAGCGCCGGGTTAGCATGGGCGGGCATTTCTGCAAAGGGAGGGAGGTGCCTTGCGATGGCGGCCAAACAAGGCGCACTCGCGGATCGTGTCGCGGGACGAAGGAATGTGATGGTTAAGACCGCGCTTAAGCTCTCGTAAAGCCGGATCGATCATGTTAGCCGGCAGTGGATGGGCGGCGTGGGGGCTAACCAGTCGAGGCCGATCTATTGCCGCTGGCACGCCTGATTATCGTCTTCCTGATGCTGGCAAGTTTTGCCCTGGCTTTCGCCGAACTGGTGCGCCAGTCGGAGGAAAAGAGTTTTAGACCGCAGCCCACGGCTTCACGCTGCGGCGACGCGGCGGGAACACCCTGTCCGCAAAGGGCGCTTTGATCGCCTGCGGCGAAACGTGCCTCTACAATCATGAAACAGTGCGGAGGCCGACGACGGGCTGCGCCCTGATAGGTTATCGGCCAAGCAGGTGGCAGCCGGCCTGTCGCTTTTGCGCGAGATACTCATCGATGAGTTGGCGGTAGCGCACCTTGCCGAAGCTCGGGAAATGGCCGCCATGCACGACCGAGACATCGAGGTCGCGCATGCGCAGCAGTGTTGCGACATAATCGTCGACAAGCGAATGATAGACATCGTCGATCAGCGGGCCGTCATAGATGATGTCGCCGGAAAGCAGAATGCCGGTTTTCTTCTCGTAGAGCGCGATGCCGCCAGGTGAATGGCCCGGCGTGTGGATCACCTCGAAGGCACGGTCGCCGAGATCGACGATGTCGCCTTGCTCGAGCAGCCGGCCGGCCGGCGCCGGCAGGATCTGGTAACGCGCCGCATCCCAGCCCTCAGGCATGCCGTCGAACATCGCGTCGGTCGCGTAACGATCGGCGACCGTCCATTCATTGCGCGGGTCGGCCAGGATTTCGGCTTCGGCCGGGTGCACGCAGCGGTTCGGAAATTCGTGATGGCAGCCGATATGGTCGAAATGCGTGTGGCTCGCCACGCAAACGGGCTTGCGCTCTGTTACCAGCGGCACGTGGCGCCGCAAGCTGAAATGACCGAGGCCGGTGTCGAACAGCAGATCGCGATCGCGACCGTGCACATGCCAGATGTTGCAGCGGAAGAACGGCTTGATCCATGGCTCGTGGATCAGCGTCACACCATCGCCCATGCGGATGGTTTCGTACCAGTTGGGAGCGTCGATGATTGGAAGCGTGCTCATGTTCAGTCTGTGAGGAGGATGATGTCGCCAGCATCGCACGATACGGCGACCACGTCGCCCGGCTGGACGGCCGATGCGGAGGCGACCTTGGCAATGAGGCTCAGCGCCGGGTCGGTCGTGGACGCCCCCAGCACGCGCTTGAAGCTACCCTGGAAGACCACGTCGCTCACCTTGGCCGTGCCGAGCGCCACGGCGCCGCCGGTCGCGCCGAGGACAAGATGCTCAGGCCGGACGGCCAAAGCAATCTTCGAGCCCGCCGGGATTGTGCCGGGCAGCGATAGTGGTCCAAGCTTCGTTGCGACGGTGTTCCTACCGTTCTTCGTCTCGGTCACCGTTCCCGATATCAGCGTGCTTTCGCCCATGAAGGTCGCGGAAAAACGCGTTGCCGGCCGCGCATAGACGCGTTCGGGTGGTCCTTCATCCTCGATCCGCCCGTCATTCATCACCACGCAATGGTCGGCCAGCGCCATCGCTTCTTCCTGGTCGTGGGTGACATGGATGAAGGCGGTGCCGACGCGTTTCTGGATCGCCTTCAATTCGTCCTGCATCTGTCGGCGTAATTTGAGGTCGAGCGCGCCGAGCGGTTCGTCGAGCAACAGCACCGCGGGCTCGACCACCAGCGCGCGGGCCAATGCGACGCGCTGCCGCTGACCACCGGAAAGCTGGTGCGGCTTCTTGTCGAAGGCGGTGGCGAGCCCGACCAGCGCCAGCGCCTCGCGCGCCCTTGCTGCCCGGGTTGCGCCATCGACACCCTGCATGCGCAGACCGAAGCCGACATTGCCGCCGACGCTCATATGCGGGAACAGCGCATAATCCTGGAACACCGTCGTCGTCGGGCGCTTCGCCGGCGGTACGGCGGTGCAGTCCTCACCGCGGATCAGCACCTTGCCTTCGCTCGGCGTGACGAAGCCGCCGAGAATGGAAAGCAGCGTCGTCTTGCCGGAGCCGGAAGGCCCGAGCAGGATGGTGTAACTGCCCGGCTCGATCGTTAGCGAGACGTTCTTCAGCACGGTGTGCTGGCCGAAGCGATGCGAGACAGAGCTTATATCGACCAGTGGCGCGGTCATGCCGGCTTCCTCCGCAACAGCATCAGCTCGAACAATACCACCAGCACGATGGAAACGGCGAAGACCAGCGAGCCGACGGCGTTGGTCTTGGGATTGAGGCCGGAGCGGAGAAGATTCCAAATCTCGACCGGCAGCGTCGTGTCGAAGCGCGTCAAAAGGAACGAGATCACGAACTCGTCCCAGGAGAAGGTCATCGACAGGAAGAAACCGGCGAAGATGGCGGGCGCCATCACCGGTACTGTGATCAGCAGCAGCACCTTCCATTCGGGTGCGCCGAGGTCGCGCGCGGCGCGCTCGATGTTGATCTGGTGGTCGCCCATCTGGCTGTAGATGATGGCAAAGCAGAGCGGCAGGTTGATCACGACATGGCCGATGCCGGCGGCAAGTAGAGACTTCGGTATGCCGGCCCAGTTGAACAGCACCAGCAGCCCCATGCCGATGATGAGATAGCTGACCGTCAGCGGCAGCGTGATCAGCCCGCGCATCAGGCCCGAGCCCGGCAGGATGAAGCGTGCAAAACCCCAGGCGGAGAGGAAGCCGAGCGTGACGGCGACAGCCGAGGAGAGGACCGCAACCAGCAGCGAGTTGACCAGCGCTGAGGTGAGCCGCGTGTCGGCGAGCACGGCATCGTACCAGCGCAGCGACGGTCCGGTGAAGGGCGGGATCGGAAACGAGGTCGCCTGCAGCGAAAACAGCACCAGCACCACCACCGGCAGGAAGATGAAGCCATAGATGGCTATGGCGTAGAGGGCGGAGACGACGCGGATGAGCGCGCGCATGGTCAGGCTCGCTCGATCTTCAGCCAGCGGGCGCAGGCGAGATAGGCGATGGTGACGACCGCCATCAGGATGATCGACAGCGCCGAGGCGAGCGGAAAGTCGCCGCGCCGGCCGATCTGCATCATCACCAGTTGCGGCATCAAGAGCTCGTTGTTGCCGCCGAGGATCTGCGGCGTGATGTAGTCGCCGATGCAGAGCACGAAGGTGAGGAAGGCGCCGACCATGATGCCAGGGAGCGTCAGCGGCAGAACGACATGCAGGAAAGTCCGAACCGGCCCGGCGCCGAGGTCGGCTGCGGCCTTGCGGTAGCTGGGACTCAGCTGTTTCAGATTGGCGAAGATCGTCAGCGTCAACAGCATAACGAAGAAATGCACGAAGCCGGTGACGGTGGCTAATCGCGTATTGGCGAGTTGCAGCGGCTCACCGAACAGGCCGGAGCCGGTCAGCGCGCGGTTGACGACGCCGTTCTGCGCCAGCACCAGCAGCCACGAATAGGAGCGCACGACGTAGGAGGTCCAGAACGGCAGCACCGCCAGCATCAGCGCCAGCCGCTGCCAGCGTTCCGGCACCTGTTCGGCGAGGATCCAGGCGAAGGGATAGGCGAGCAGCACCGAGATCATTGTGACGATGGCCGTGACCTGCAGCGAGTTCACCATCGCCTGCCAATAGGACGGATTGGCAAAGAACTGGCTGTAGTTGGACAGTGTGAAGCCGCCGCCTTCATGCGCCGTCAGGCTGGATACCGCCATGGCGACGAAGGGCAGCACGAAGAACAGCAACGTCCAGCCGAGCGCCGGCGTGACCAGCGCCCAGGGCAGGGAGCTCTTTGCGGCAGCGCTCACGGCCGGCAGCCGGTCATTGCGCCTGCAGCATTTCGGTCCAGACGTCCTGCATCTTCTTGTCGAGATCGGCGTTCGGCGCCGGATAGGACTGCGCGCGGGCGAGGAATTCCGGCTGCTCGTCGAAGCGCAGGATCTTCTTCTGCTCGTCGTTCAGCGCCGCCTTGGTGTTGGCCGGCATGCCCCAATAGCAGGACGAGGTGGCGAGCCGCGCCTGGCCTTCGGGGCTCATAATGTACTGGATGAATTTAAGCGCCAGCTCCTTGTTCTTGGAATCCTTGAACATTGCCAGCGACTGCGACCAGAGCACAGCGCCCTCCCTGGGGATCGAGAAGTCCAGCGCAGGATTTTCCTTGGCCAGCCCCGCCGTCACCCATTCGCCGCCGCCGACCAGAATGTCGACCTCGCCGGTCGCCAGCGCCGTCTGGCTGGCGGTCACTTCGCCGACCAGCTTGGCATTGGCCTTCATCTTTAACAGCACGTCCTTGATGGCGGGAAGATCGGCCTCGGTCAGCTCGGCCGTCTTCTTGCCGATCGCCAGTGCGGCCATGCCGATGACCGGCAGGTAATAGTCGTAGATGGCGATCTTGCCCTTGTATTTATCGCCGGTCAGCGCGGCCATCGACTGCATGTCGGCCGGATCGACCTTGGTCTTGTTGTAGCCGATCGTGTTGTAGCCGAACTTTTCGGTGATGCCGTAGCGCTTGCCGTCGACGACGGTGGAACTGTCCATCTTCACTTGCGGGAAGAGGTCGGACAGCGGCAGCTTGTCTTCCGGCAGCGGTTCGAACAGGCCTTTTTCGACGCCGCGCGGTATGTCGATGCTGTCGATCACCATCACGTCCCAGTCGCCGGGCTGCGACTGCTCGACGATAGCCAGGCCAGCGCCGGTCCCTTCGAACTCCTTGACATTGACCTTGACGCCATTCGCCTCTTCGAAAGGCTGCAACAGAGCCGGATCGGCGTGATCGCACCAGATCAGCGCGTTGAGATCGGCAGCCTGAGCGAGGCTGCCCGTCGCCAGCAGCAGTGCTGTCGCAGCACAGGCGGCATGGAGACGGCTCTTCAGAGCGGAAAGCGGGTTCGCGATAGTTGGATACGGAGTCTTCAGATTGATGGACATCGAGTGTTCTCCCTTGCCTTTTTGGCTTGTGGGAAAAAATTGAACCAATTCTAAAATTGAGTCAATTCCGATTTTGTGGCAAACAGCCGATATGAGCGGATTGCGGGCAAGGCAGAAGGCGGATCGGCACCGCCGCATCATCGAGGCGGCGGCGGAGCTTTTCCGCGATGCCGGCTATGAGGGCGCCAAGATCGAGACGATTGCCGCGCAGGCCGAGGTGTCGGTCGGCACGATCTACAATTATTACCAGAACAAGGGCGACATCCTCGGCGCCATCGTTTCGATGGAAGTCAACGAGGTGCTCAATGCCGGGCGCGGGGTCGTCGCCAACCCGCCGGCCAATGTCGGCGACGCGCTGGATACGCTGCTCGGCATCTATATCGAGCATTCGCTGCACTACCTCAGCAAGGAGATGTGGCGACAGGCGATGGCGATCTCGACGCAATTGCCCGACAGCCCGTTCGGCCAGGCCTATAGCGCGCTCGACCGCGCGCTGATCGAGCAGATCCGCGCCCTGATCGCGAGGCTGCAGGCGCTCGGTCTGGCGCGCCGCGACATCGACGGGCCGGCGCTCGGCGAACTCATCTTCAACAACATGAACATGATGTTCATCGAGTTCGTGAAGCGCGAGGAGGCGAGGATTGCCGAGCTGCGCGCCGCGATTAGGAGGCAGAACCGGATATTAGTAGCGGCAATTGCGGCTTGACCGCAAACGTTCGCCGGGACAACATACCACCTTGAGTAAACCTAAAAAGATGGTACAACCATAACCTGCATTGGGGAGGGAGGGGTAAATGGGTTTCTCGGTCTGGCACTGGGTAATATTGATTTTGCTGATTGGAGTGCCTGTCTTTGTCGCTGTCCGGTCTGCGACAAAGCCCTCACAGAATCCAACGGGGCTTGTGGGGATTGGAGGCTGGCTAATGCTGCTTGCGATCGTTCAGGCCTTGTCCTCGCTGCATACGCTCGCCGTATTGGGTTCGTCGAGTGACGGCTACCGACAACTCATGACGCTGCCAAACGGCGCATTGGCGGCTTACGGCGAGATTGCCCTGTTGCTGGCGTTTCTGGTGCTCCAGCTAGTTGTGTTCGTTGCCATGCTGCGGCGGAGTTATCGCTTCAAACAGCTGTTCCTGTACCAGTGGCTTGCAATACCAATCGTGTTTATTCTGGACACGATGTGGATCTCGGCGGTTATGGGCGCCCCTGTGAGCCTGGTGCTTGCGGGAGATGCGCTGGTATTGCCCATAGTCACTTTCGTGCTGACAGGCATTTGGGTCGCCTACGTCTACAAGTCAGTGAGGGTGAGGAACACGTTCACCAAGGCGGGCGCATCTGGCCAAGTCGCGAGTGCGTTGTAGATCGTCGGCTTGAAACCTGGCTGCCCGAGTAATCGTTGGCGGCTCATGAAGCAGTTCTCGCGGCGGGCTTCCCACCGCACAGGCATGGAAACAAGCGCTAAAGCGCGTCGCAGAAGGCCGTTCAGGCGCGAGGCGCTTTAGGTGACCGTGCACGCGGGAACGGCACGATGGTCAGTGGCGCCTTCTGGAATTCCGCGATGGCTATTTCTTCAATCAGCGCGTCGAGTGCCTCGTTGACGCGTCGGCTGGTTTCGTCCGCACCGCAGAGGCGGTTTTGTGCGCACTCCAAAAGCTCGCGCGCTGCGGCGAAATCACTTCGCATGACATCACCCTCTGGTTTTGGCCCGCCGCACGGGCATTGTCGGCGCGCTTAATTGAGCGAGTGCTAATATAAGAAGGGACAATTTAATCGAATGGTATTAGATCGCCGGGGCCGGAAGAGGGGGCCGAAATAACGGCTCTGTAACGGCGAGACACGCCCGGGCTCGGCGTCTCCTGGTATGAGATGCCGAAGCGCTATCTGGTGCCAGACTATGCCAGCAATTTCACGGAAAGTTTCTGGTCATCCCGACGAGGACGGTCCCGACACATACGCCCCTAATACGATCTTGGGCGGCTTAGAAATTCTCTGGCGGCAGCAATCTGGCGTCGGTGCTCGCGGAGAAAGGCCGCGCCGAAACAAATGGCAAAGGCCAGTACTGAAAGGCTTGTCGTTGCTCTTGATGTTGGATCGGGATCGGGACTTGTCAGGAAACGGAAACCGAACGCGAAGGCAAAGACGATAAGGCCACCAAACATGCCGTTGATGAAGGGGGCGGTCGTGCGTTTCTGCTCCAACGGAAACTCCCATGGTTTCCGATGCAGTTATATGCGTTTGAATTGATGTGCCAACGATCCTTATGGCCCGACCCTGTGGAAATCGGGGATGACCAGATATCGACCTTCGACGAATGGACCGGTCTCAGTCCTCTGTATGAGGGTCGTTGCTGTTCAGGCTGCACATGCGGATCAACCATTTTCCGTCTGCCCGGCGCTCAAAAACGTCGAGTGATGTGCCGTCTCCCGTGGCTTGGCCTTCGGAATAAGCGGCCAGACACCAGGCTAGATCACCTGAACTGCCCGCCTTTAGGACCGTGAGTCGTTTGTCGGTGCCCGCACCTCCAGTCCAAATGCGATGAAGCGCCTCTATCGCGGCACGGCCGCAGGCGGGAGGCGCATAGGGCGAGTACAATTCCCCATCAAGCGCAAACATAGCCGCGCAAGCGGTGGCGTCGCCAACGCGATAGGCGGCGGCGTAGGTTTCCCAAAAGTTTTGCAATTCATCGTGGATCGACATGGCACTTCCTTTGGGGCGACATCTTCCTTGGCCGTGGGCTCCTGGATAACGAGGCGGACTACAGAATTGCTTTGAGGCCGTGGCCAAGCGTCCATACCTGGACGGTACCCCATTGGTCAGTCGCCGGTAAGTGTTTTGAGCGCTGGTGCCCCCGGACGGAATCGAACCGCCGACCTTCGGTTTACAAAACCGCTGCTCTACCAGCTGAGCTACAAGGGCACGGCGCTCCGGTAGCATATCTGCTGCGCCAGTAAAGACAAAACTCCGTTTTTCGGTTCCGGCGAACGCGCCGGTTCTACCGCCAAGGCGTCCTGAAAACGGCCAATTCGCTTCCTATATTGATCGAAGGTGCAATCGCATCAGCGAGGCTGTCGCATGATCAGGTTTGTCATCATTCTCCCGCTCGTCGTCGTGGCCTGGGTTCTCTTGGTGAAGCTCGTCAAGGATCTGAAGCGCGCCAATATCGACTGGACCGGCGTCACCACCATCATCGGCTTCATCGCGCTCGCCTTCTGGCTGCGCCACATCACCGGCATGGGCTGAGGCCTGCCGATTGTTCTGGCGAGCTGCCGACCGGCTCGATCATCCGTGGTCGCACGGCTGACCGCCACCTTGCTTCGACCAAGCGATTTCCTCGTTCGGGAAAAATCCAAAAGGCCTTCGAACCTTTTTCCTTGTCGCAACGACTGATGGTCAAGAGGCGGATGGATCGCCTCTCACAACGCAGCAAGGAGATCATCATGTTCAAGCGCACCATCGTTTCGGGCCTCGTCGCCACCACTGTCGCCGCCGCCATGCTGGCCGGCACCGTTCAGCCTTCGGCTGCCCATCACAAGCACTACAACAAGCATCTCGGCATCGGCATTGCCGCAGGTGTCGGCGGCTTCCTGCTCGGCAGCGCGCTCGCCCAGCCGCGCACTGTCTACATCGAGGAAGACGGCGGCTCATGGCACGTCCGGCGCTGTTTCAATCGCTACCAGAGCTACGAACCCTACTCCGACACCTATGTCGGCTATGACGGTTATCGCCATCGCTGCCGGCTTTGAGAGCCATTATTGCCAGCTTGAGAAGAGGTGAACCGTTTCAGGCAACCGAAAGAAGGGGCACCCACTGCCCCTTTTTCTTTTGTCTGAGTGGCAGGGCAGAGGGGCTGTCCCTCCGACCTCTTAGGACTTGGGTTCCTCGCTCACCGCGAAGCGGGGGAGAGGTGGCCGCGAAGCGTCCGGAGAGGGGCTTCGTAGAGCGCGGTTCCCCTCTCCGTCTCGGCTTCGCCGAGCCACCTCTCCCCACTTTCATGGGGCGAGGAACCCAAGCTGGAATGAGGCCGCGCTCCGTCACCCTCTGTCCTGCCGGACATCGCCCACTCACGGGGAGATCGGATGCCGCTTCGGCCTTCGCCAACGCTCTTGCCGATGTACAGGGATTTCCCAACAGCCTAATCTGCACCCGATGCCGAAACAGGGAGAGGGCGCTTGGGCGAGCATGATCCGAACGAAGAGCCGATCGAGACGGTTTTCCGTAACGGCACAATAACCACCGTCGGCATCCTGCTGGCGTTCTCGCTGGGCTTCATCACGCATTGGGCCGCCAACCCGATACCATGGCAAACCTACCATCTGCTCGCCGTGCTACCGATCCTGATCGGCATCGGGCTGCAGATGCGGGCGCTGGCGATGCTGCTCGACACAAAGTCCCTGCAGCGGCGCGTCTACGAGCGTGCCAGCCGCTTCTTTATGACCGGCCTCATTTTCACGGGATGTGGCGTGGGGCTGGCGATCCTGCTCGATTTCTTCGAAATATCGACAAAAAGCGCGCTGCCCGGAGCCGCGTGATCAGCCCGCCTTCAGCCCGCCGATCATCCTCGTCACTTCCGCCGCCGCGTCGCGCACCAACGGGCCGATCTCGGCCAACCGTTCCGGGGTTACCCGCACCGTCGGACCGGATACCGAAACGCCGCCGATCGGCTCGCCGAACTCGTTGAAGATGGCCGCGGCGACGCAGCGCATGCCCGGATGCCGCTCCTCGTCGTCTACCGACCAGCCGCGCAGCTTGATCGTCACCAGATCGCGGGCGAGCGCCGAGATATCAGACAGCGTGTTTTCGGTGAAGCGCTCCAGCCCGGCCCGGCGCAGGATGGTGGCGACGCGCTCCGGCTCGAGATGCGCCAGCACCGCCTTGCCGATGCCCGACGCGTGGAAGGAGCTGCGCGTGCCCGGCCGGAAGAAGGCGCGGATCGCCTGATGCGTCTCGACCTGGCTGACGAAGACGACGCAATCGTCCTCCGCGACGCCGAGATTGGCGGTCTCGCCGGTCTTCTCCATCAGCTCCTGCATGACGATGCGGGCGCGGTCGACCAGCTTGCGGCGGCGCAGGAACGCCGCGCCCATGCGATAGGTCTCGACGCCGATCGACCACAGCTGGTCGGTACCGTCGAACTCGACCATGCCGTGGTTTTCCAGCGTCGTCAGCATGCGATAGGCGGTGGACGCCGGTACACCGGAACTGGCGGCGATCTCGCTCAGCGACAGGCCGCTGCCGTCGGCGACGATGGCCAGGATGCGCAGTGCCCGATCGAGCGACTGCACCGAAGCGGCCTCGGACGGCCCATTGAAGGAGCGCGGCCGCCCGCGCTGGCGTTTTTCAGTCGTTTCCATCGCGCCATTCTTGCCGATTTCGCCAAATAGGCAATGAAAAAGTTTTTCACCGGGTTGCGCAGCCCAGTCTATGGAAAACAGAAAGCACAATGAAATCAGCCAACAGCAAGGGTTTCTTAAAAACGAAAAAATATTTTGAAAAAATTGAAAAATAGTCGGCGCACTGGCATTCTGCGGTCATCAACAATCTCGTGGAGGCTGACATGACCAGGATGCGCGCGGTCGACGCAGCAGTTCTCGTTCTCGAAAAAGAAGGCATCTCCTGCGCCTTCGGCGTGCCGGGTGCTGCCATCAATCCGTTCTATTCGGCGCTGAAGGCGAGGGGCACGATCCGCCACATTCTTGCTCGTCACGTCGAGGCGGCCTCGCATATGGCCGAAGGTTTTACCCGCGCCAGATCGGGCAATATCGGCCTTTGCATCGGCACGTCGGGCCCGGCCGGCACCGATATGATCACCGGGCTCTATTCGGCCGCGGCCGATTCCATCCCGATCCTCTGCATCACCGGCCAGGCACCGCGGGCGCGTCTCAACAAGGAGGATTTCCAGGCCGTCGACATCGCGGCGATCGCGGCACCCGTCGGCAAATGGGCGGTCACCGTCATGGAACCCTATCTGGTGCCGATGGCGCTGCAGAAAGCTTTCCACCTGATGCGCTCGTCGCGGCCGGGACCGGTGCTGATCGATCTGCCGGTCGACGTGCAATTGGCCGAGATCGAGTTCGACATCGATGCCTATGAGCCGCTGGTGCCGTTCAAGCCGGCAATGTCGCGCAGCCAGGCGGAGAAGGCGCTGAAGATGCTCGACGTGGCGGAAAAGCCTGTCATCGTCGCCGGCGGCGGCATCATCAATGCCGACGCGTCGGACCTGCTGATAGAGTTCGCCGAAGTCACCGGTGTGCCGGTCATTCCGACGCTGATGGGCTGGGGCGCGATCCCCGACGACCACCGGCTGATGGCCGGCATGTGCGGGCTGCAGACCTCGCATCGCTACGGCAATGCGACGATGCTCGAAGCCGATTTCGTTTTCGGCATCGGCAACCGCTGGGCCAACCGCCACACCGGTTCGGTCGACGTCTACACCAAGGGCAAGAAATTTATCCACGTCGACATCGAACCCACTCAAATCGGCCGTGTCTTCGCGCCGGATCTCGGTGTCGTCTCGGATGCCGGTGCGGCGCTGAAAATGCTGCTCGACGTCGCCACGGAATGGAAGACGGCCGGGAAATTGCGCGACTGGTCCGGCTGGGCCGGCGAATGCCGCCAGCGCAAGAAGACGATGAAGCGCAAGACGCATTTCGACCAGGTGCCGCTGAAGCCGCAGCGCGTCTATGAGGAGATGAACAAGGCGTTCGGCCGCGACACCACCTATGTCGCCACGATCGGCCTGTCGCAGATCGCCGGTGCGCAATTCCTGCATGTCTATAAGCCGCGCAACTGGATCAATTGCGGCCAGGCCGGCCCGCTCGGCTGGACGCTGCCGGCAGCACTTGGCGTTCGCGCCGCCGATCCACACCGCAACATTGTAGCACTTTCCGGCGACTATGATTTCCAGTTCATGATCGAGGAACTGGCGGCCGGCGCGCAGCACAGATTGCCCTACATCCATGTCGTGGTGAACAATGCCTATCTCGGCCTTATCCGCCAGGCGCAGCGCGGCTTTTCGATGGACTTCGAGGTCAGCCTCGCCTTCGAGAACGTCAATCGACAGGGCGATCCCGAGGCTGGCTACGGTGTCGACCACATCGCTGTCGCCGAGGCGATGGGCTGCAAGGCGGTCAGGGTGCGCCGGCCGGAGGAATTCGCCGGTGCCTTCAAGGAGGCGCAGCGCCTGATGAAAGAGCACCAGGTTCCGGTGGTGCTCGAATTCATTCTCGAGCGCGTCACCAACATTTCGATGGGCACGGAAATCGACAAGATAACCGAATTCGAAGAGCTTGCCGAACATCACGAAGACGCCCCCACCGCGATCGTCATGCTCGACTAAAATCATTTTATAAGGAACAGCTGCCATGCCACGGTTTTCAGCCAACCTTTCGATGCTCTTTCCCGAGCACGATTTCCTCGACCGTTTCGATGCCGCCGCTCGCGCCGGCTTCAAGGGCGTCGAAT
The DNA here is from genome assembly GCF_040323155.1 of Mesorhizobium sp. M0060. Taxonomy (NCBI): domain Bacteria; kingdom Pseudomonadati; phylum Pseudomonadota; class Alphaproteobacteria; order Hyphomicrobiales; family Phyllobacteriaceae; genus Mesorhizobium; species Mesorhizobium sp. M0060. The sequence continues at coordinate 8,277 of NZ_JAMYUP010000015.1, read as the reverse complement.
ATATCGGTCCCTATGACCATGCGCCGGATGTAGTCGCGGCGAGACTCAAGAAGAACGGCCTGACGCAGGTGCTGTTCAACCTGCCTGCCGGCGACTGGGCCAAGGGCGAGCGCGGCATCGCGATCCTGCCGGACCGAATCCCGGAGTTCCGGCAAGGTGTTGCCAAAGCGATCACCTATGCCCATGCGCTGGGCTGCGACCAGGTCAACTGCCTGGCCGGCATTGCGCCGCGAGGCATCGAACGGAGCTTGCTGGAAGACGTCTTCGCCGAGAACCTGGCTTTCGCGGCGGAAAAGCTGGAGCAGGCCGGCATCAGGTTGCTGATCGAACCGATCAACACCCATGATATTCCGGGCTTCTTCCTGAATTATTCGGACCAGGCCCTGGCGCTGATCGACCGCGTCGGCTCGAAGAACCTGTTCCTGCAATACGACATCTATCACATGCAGATCATGGAGGGGGATCTCGCCCGTACCATAGAGGCAAACCTCAACCGCATCGCCCATATCCAGCTTGCGGACAATCCCGGCCGTCATGAGCCGGGGACGGGCGAGATCAATTTTCCCTTCCTGTACGACCACATCGACAGGATCGGCTATTCCGGCTGGGTCGGGGCGGAATATAAGCCGAAGGCCGGCACGGAGGCCGGGCTGGGTTGGTTGCGGGAGTTGGCCGGGCAGGGAAGTGCGGCGGCGTAGCGGGCAAGACAGGCCCCCTCATCCGGCCGCTGCGCGGCCACCTTCTCCCCGCTGGGGAGAAGAGGCTGGCACCGGCGTTCGCGACCTCTTCTCCCCTTGGGGAGAAGGTGGCCGCGCAGCGGCCGGATGAGGGGGCACCTCAGACAATCATTCGGGAGAACAACAATGGAAACCATCGGCTTCATCGGGTTGGGCATCATGGGCGCGCCGATGGCGGGGCATCTGCTCGATGCCGGCTATCAAGTCGTCGCCAGCGACCATCGCTCGAAGCCGCCGGCCGATCTCGTCGCCAAAGGCCTGAAGACCGTCACCGGCCACAGCGCCGTCGCCCGTGCCGCCGACATCGTCATCACCATGGTGCCCGACACGCCGCAGGTCGCCGATGTGCTGTTCGGCGAGAATGGCGTCGCGTCAGGGCTGACAAAAGGCAGACTGGTCATCGACATGAGCTCGATCTCGCCGATCGAGACCAAGCTTTTCGCCAAAAAGATCAACGATCTCGGCTGCGACTATCTCGACGCGCCGGTGTCGGGCGGCGAGGTCGGCGCCAAGGCGGCATCGCTGACCATCATGGTCGGCGGCGAGGAAAGGCCCTTCGAACGCGCCAGGCCTATCTTCGGGAAGCTGGGCAAGAACATCACGCTGGTCGGACCGAACGGCGTCGGCCAAACCACCAAGGTCGCCAACCAGATTGTCGTCGCGCTGACCATCGAGGCCGTCGCCGAAGCGCTTGTTTTCGCTTCGAAAGCCGGCGCCGATCCGGCCAAGGTCAGGCAGGCGCTGATGGGCGGGCTGGCCGCCTCGCGCATTCTGGAAGTGCATGGCGAGCGCATGATCAAGCGCAGCTTCGCGCCCGGCTTCCGCATCGAACTCCACCAGAAGGATCTCAACTTGGCGCTGGAAGGCGCGAAGGCACTTGGGGTATCGTTGCCGAATACCTCAAACACGCAACAATTGTTCAACTCCTGTGCCGCCAACGGCGGCGCTAAGGAAGATCACTCGGCGCTCGTCAGGGCTTTGGAAAGAATGGCGAACTTCCAGATTGGTTAGAGAGTTTGCTGGCTGCTGCCAGTCAATTTGAACTTACCGATATTGGCAGCTATCTGCTCAAGGGCTGGGACAAGCGTGCCGTTCTCGAACGCTTTGCCAAGAGCTCCGTCAACCCACCTTTCATCGGCCAAGTTGCTGGCGACCCGATAATGGATCTCTGTGACGTCCATGGAGGTCAGGGCTTCGGCGTTCTCCGGCAACCAACTCTCCGGGCCGGCGTTGACGTCGAGAAATTTTCCAAAATCGGCTGGATTCTCAAGGCCGTAGACAAGCTGCAATATGTCATCTCTAACGGCGTGGTAGCGGTCGTTCGCCTCGTCGTAGAACTCCGATGGAGTGAGTGTTCTTAATGTGCCGATTGTACTCGCGAGAAGCGCGAGCCATTCTCCCTGGTTTGAGAACGCTTTGAACATACCGATCGCTCGATCAATCCGCCGAAAGAAATTTCCTCGCCGCATAAAGCGCCACCGCCGCGGCGTTCGACACGTTGAGCGAGCGGATGGCGCCGGGCATGTCGAGCCGGGCGAGTGTCGTCACCGTCTCGCGCGTCTTCTGGCGCAGGCCCTTGCCCTCGGCGCCGAGTACCAGAGCGATCTTGTCGCCGGCAAAGCTGTTTTCGAGTTCCGCCGGTCCATCCGAATCCAGCCCGATGGTCTGAAAGCCGGCCTCGTGCAGCTGGCCGAGCGCATCGGCGAGGTTCTTCACCTCGATCTGATCGATATGCTCCAGCGCGCCGGAGGCCGATTTCGCCAGCACACCGGACTCATGCGGGCTGTGGCGCGCTGTGGTGATCAGCGCGCCGGCGCCGAAAGCCACGGCCGAGCGCAGGATCGCGCCGACATTGTGCGGATCGGTGATCTGATCGAGCACCAGCACCAGCCTGGTGTCGCCGAGCGCATCGAGCCGCTTGGGTTTCAGCGGCTCGGCCTCGATCAGCACGCCCTGATGCACGGCATCCGAGCCGGTGACCTTGTCGATGTCCTTCGGCTCGACCAGCTCCGCCTTGAAGGGCAAAGCGGCAAGATCGGCGATTGCCAGGCGCTCGGCAGCGTTGCGCGTCACCAGCATTTTTTTGATCTTGCGGCGCGGATTGTCGAGCGCCGCCCGCACCGTGTGCAGCCCGTAGAGCCGCACCAGCCCATCCGCGGCGGTCTCGCCGGGCGGCAGCGGCTGGCGTGGCCTGAACGCCGGCGCGCCGCCGCTCTTCTCGTCGCGATGCGCACGGCGCAGCTTGGCGTAGTGGGTGTCTTTCGGGGTCTTCGGTTTGTTGTCGTTGCTCATGGCCGGTTCTATAGCCGTGTCGTCCGGCCATGGATACAGCCGTACAAGCTGCTTGTCAGGCGAGGTGTGAAATTCAGCGCTTTTTGCCGGGATGTTGCGGTTGACAGTTTTGGGCGCTGCCGCCATAAGGCGCTTCGCGGAAGGGCTGCTCAGGCAGCCGCAACGCGTCGATGCCTCGTTGCATGGCTCCGGCGGCAGACTGGAGAGGTGCCCGAGTGGTTAAAGGGGACGGACTGTAAATCCGTTGGCTATGCCTACGTTGGTTCAAATCCAACCCTCTCCACCACTGCCGGCCCGGAAGCCCTGAAACGCAGAGCGAGCGTCGGAGCGGATCCGATGCTTAACTGAAAGGCGCGGGTATAGCTCAGTGGTAGAGCAGCAGCCTTCCAAGCTGAATATGCGGGTTCGATTCCCGCTACCCGCTCCAGATTTCCAAGAGATCAAATGATTCCAAGAGATCAAGTGGAGCGCCGTGCGTTCCGAGAACGTGCAGCGCTCCGACTGCCTTAGCTGTTGAACAGCGACGCGACCTGGTGCTGCGGCGGCACTTGCCCGTTCGGCGTCAGCCTGTCGACGATGCCGGGCAAAGCCGCCGACAATTGCTTGAGCAGCTCCTGCTGATCGAGGCCGGTCCTTTGCGCGATCTCCTGGATGACCTGCGGCCCGATCGCATTGCCCAGATCGCCGGGGTTGATCGGCTGGTTCTGCCCGGTGCCGACCCACGAATTGGCGACGTTGCTGTGGCCTGCATCTTTCAATCTGTCGAGCAGGCCGCCCAGTCCGCCGAGCAGGCCGCCATCGGCGGATGCGGTTGTATCGGGCGGGACAGGCGCAGGGATTTGTGCCTGCTCAGGCTGGTCGGCGCTTCTGCCGCTCAGCAATTTTCCGACAAGAAGCGCGCCGAGCGCGATCATCAGCGGCTTGGTAACGTTGCCGCCGGGAACGGCATTGTCAAACAGTCCCATTGTGGATCTCCATGTCAAATTGCCCGTCCGTCCTCGACAATGACGCATCCATGGCGAATTTCAAGCCGGTTTGAGCTTTCCGTAATCATGAATTTCAAGTTGGCTTGAGCTTTGCTTAATGATGTGGAAGTAATCGGGGCGCGGGGAACGGAGAGGAAAAATGTCAATATTAAGCTGGATTATTCTCGGCGTCATAGCCGGCTTCATAGGCAGCAAGATCGTCAATAAAACTGGTCAGGGCCTGGTGCTCGATATCGTGCTCGGAATCGTCGGCGCCATTGTCGGCGGACTGATCTTCAGTGCGTTTGGCGCGTCAGGTGTTACCGGCCTCAACATCTATAGCCTGCTTGTCGCTGTGCTGGGATCGGTGATCGTTCTGTGGGCCTATCACCAGTTCACCGGCAACCGGACTCTTTAGAAACCGACAGATCGGCAGTTGCGTCGGCATTCACCCGAATGCCGACCGCCTATCTGATCCTCTTGAGGATTTCGCGGACCAGCGTGTTGAGGCCGGCTTCCAGCCCCCTCACCATGATCGGCCACAATTCCTCAAGCAAACGCTGCCATATGGCATCGCGTCCAATCCTCACTGGCAGATTTGGCATCGAGCCCATTGCCGCCGTCACGTCCTGGCGCAGCCGGTCGCCGCAGGCGCTTGCGCCGCTGATCGCCGGATCGAAGGGCAGCCGGGTGAAATCCCATTTTCCGCGTTGCTCGATGCGCAGTTTGCTTTCGACCTCGGCATGCGAGAGCACCGTTTTGGGCGTGACCTTGATGCGGTAATATTTGCAGAGTTCGGCGACGACCGCAGTCATCGCGTCCCACTGCGTCCTCGTCATCGGATAGCGGCCGGCATCGAACGGCCTTTCCTCCGCCCCGGCCATGCAGCAGAGCGAAACCCCGATCGAGCCGCGGTTGCAGTTGAGCGTGTGAGCGGCATATCCCGGTTTTACCCGACCCGAATTGAGCCCGATCGAAGGCCGACCCCTGACCAGATGGCCATTCCCCTCGACGAGAATGTGATACGCATCCTTGTCGGTATCACCGGCCGAATGCGAGCCCGCCGTCCAATGGCAAATGACGCGCCTCATCGCAACATTGGGCAACCAGTCGGGCGGCAATGCCACAGAAATCCCCGCGACACAGTTCAGTGATGGAGCACAGTATAGGTTCTTTGGCGGCGGACGCGAAAACGAAACGATAATTTGGTTGAGCGTTTCTAACGGTCAGCTATTCGCTGGCATCTCCGGCGACCACGTGTTCTTGATATTGCGGCAGATCGTCGGTGATGGTGAACCACTTCGCCTTCGAGCCGACAAAGATGTGCTGCGTCGGGCGGATAGTCGGCTCATCGACGAGGGTTCCCATGGCGACATGCACGAAGGCACCGTCGCGGACCACCGAATAGAGCAACGAGCCGCAGGTCCTGCAATGCGCGTCATGGCCGGTTTCGTCGCCGAAGCTCGTGAGATTGTCCTCGCCCCTGGTCAGGCTCAGCCTGTCGCGCTCGATGCCGGCGAACGGCTTGAACGCCGAACCGGTGGTGCGCCGGCAGTTCGAGCAGTGGCAGTTCGCGGCATAGATGAACGCGTCCGCCACCGCATACTGAACGGCGCCGCACAAGCATTTTCCGGCGAGCGTGCGGTTGGTTGCATTTTGGTTGTTTTCGTTGTCCGGGCTTGCCATGCGCTTCTCCGATTGTCCCTGCGCCGTTTTCCGCTCTAGGCGACGACGGTCAACCGGCGCTTGCGCTCGTCGAGCGAGACGATGGTCAACCCGCTGGCCACCACCAGCAGGATGCCACAGATGGCCAGCGCATTCGGGAGCTGCCTGAATACAACCAGCCCTGAAATCACCGCCCAGACGGTGAAGCAATAGTAGAACGGCGCCACCACGCTGGTCGGCCCGACGCGATAGGCCATGAAGATGAAAAAGTGGCCGAAGATCAGGAACAGTCCGGCCCCCGCCATCAGCAGCAGGTGACGGGTTTCAGGCACCACCCAATGCTCGGAAACCAAATGCGCAACGCCGGCGCCGGTCAGCACCGCAACCACCGCGGAAATGGCGACGACCATCCCCGGCACGTCGGCGGCGACCTTGCGTCCCGCCAGATCGCGCGCGGCGGACAGAGCGGCGTTGCCTAGCGCCAGCAGGGCGTAGACCGAAATCCCTTGCATCGTCGGTTGTGCTACCATCACCGCGCCGATGAAACCGAGGCCGATCAGCGCCAAACGCAGCCCGCCGATCCGTTCGCCAAACAGGATCGAGGAGCCGACCAGCATCAGCAAGGGCGTGATCTGCCCGAGCGCGGTCGAATCGGCGATCTGCATGTTGGCAAGCGCCACCACGTAGCAAAGGATAGCACCCAGTTCGAGCAGGTTCCTGCGCAACACCTTCGCGTCGAGGATCAGGGGGATCTGCTTGCCATAGCCCAGCATGAACAGCAGCGGAATGCCCCACAATGTTGCGGCAGCCCCGCGCAGGAACAGCACCTCGTAGGGCGGCAGTCCCGCGGTTGCGAGTTTCATCATCGTGTCGTTCACGATGTAGGACCCGGTCGAAACGACCATGAACAGCGGGCCTCGGATGGCAGTCGGGATGAAATGCATCGGCCCACGAAATCAGACCGGCCCCACAGCGGCAATGGGCCAGCGGCAAGCGAACGGATTTCCAACGGCAAGCGAACGGATTTATGACTTCAATTCACGCTGAGCGCTCCAGCTGCGAAGCCAAGGGTGTCGGGCGAGGAAAAGCCTGCCATGCGCGGCCGACCACCAGGCCCAACACAAGCAGCGCCGAGAGAAAGGCGGTGGCCAGGTGTTCCGAGGGGCCGGAGACGAGCAGAATGCCGGCAGCGATCACGACAGCGCTTTCTTTCGCCGAAAATCCTGATTTTCCCAGAAACGCCAGCGGGATGGCGAGCGCCACGAAATCATAGATGAAGGCGTAGGGCGAAGCGAGAATCGTCGCCGTCGCGAGCGCTGCTGCCTTGACGTCGAACGCCGCCTTTTGACGCCATATCCAAATGATGCCGGCGCTCAGAACTGCGATGAGCAAGCCCTGCGCGGTCCATGCGAGCGTCCAACTCCACCCAAGCGCACGGACAAAACCGTAGAGGCTTTGAAGCTTGGAAAAGTCAGCCCTGCCATCGACGAGAATGGTGCTGTTGACCTTGGCGGCGGTGTCGAGGAAATCGGACCAAATCTCGGTGCCGAAGAGGGCGATGGAAAGCACGATCATGACGGTGGTGGAAACAGCGGCCCAACCGATGACTCGCCAAAAGCCTCCAGCGATAAGGGCAAGTGGGATCATCAGACCGAATTGCGGCTTGTAGGTGAGCAGGCCGAAGCAGAGGCCGGCGAGCGCGGGGCGTTTTTCGATCGAGGCGATGGCTGCGCCAAGCAAGGCAGCGGTGATGAAGCCGTTTTGGCCGACCGCGGTATTCCAAAGCACGGGGGGCCAGGCCATGGCTGCCAGAATCGCAACGCGCGTGCCCCCGATCAGCCGTATGGCGGCGGTGTAGAGCGTTATCCCGATCGACATCCATGAAACCAATGCAGCGGGATAGGATAGCAACGCCAATGCGGCGGTCACGATCAGGAAAGTCGGAGGATACTGCCATGAAAAATAGCCGTCGAAGGTAGCACCGCTTTCGGCGGTCGAGATGCTTTTGTGCAGGTCCCAATTATAGGCATCGGCGGCATGGCCTTGCAGGACAAGCTTGCCAGCCCCCCAGAATGCGATGAAGTCGGTCGCCAGGGGCTGCCCGTTTTCGTCGAACAGCCAGTTGCCGATCAATATCGAAATGCCAAGCACGCAGATGTAAGTGCAGATCAAGCCGCATATGGCCAGATAGATCAGACGGTGCAGGTTTTGTCCTGTCGTGATGGTGGCAGTCCGCATGACGCTCATTTACCCGCAAGTGCCCAGGCGCCATTTTGCCCCAGTGTCATTAAGAGAGTGTCATTAAAGATTTGTGGTGCGACTGGCCTTGGGTCGTGCCCGTCTTACATTTCCGTCCTGCCATTCCCATATCCCCGCCACATCCCCGAAATCGGATCATGGGTTCGAATCGAGTAAGCCGCGCTCAGCCACAAGGCACTTGTGTTTTTCGGCCTTAGTCGGTAATCGCCCCGCATTCGACTGAACTGAAGGTCCAGGCCGTCCAAGGAAAGAGACTATGGCAAAAGGTAAATTCGAGCGCACTAAGCCTCATGTGAACATTGGCACGATTGGTCACGTTGACCATGGCAAGACGTCGCTGACGGCGGCGATCACCAAGT